>NZ_JBSFYW010000005.1:0-106485 GCF_053599975.1 Streptomyces sp. NPDC005141
CGCTGGGCTCATAACCCAGAGGTCGCAGGTTCAAATCCTGTCCCCGCTACTGAAGTCGAAGGCCCGGATCCAGATCATGGATCCGGGCCTTCGACGTGTGTGACGCCACGCCGGAGCGCCCCGGTGACCTGGCGACTCGTGTGAAGTGCCGCGACATGCGGGGGGAGTTGGGCGATCTGTGTTTGACTTGTCTCTCTGTGGGCATGTCGACAAAACGCTGAAGTGACCTCACTGGCTGCGGTATACCAGGTGTACCCAGGTTGCAGGTGGTGCGACGATGGACGTTATGGGGGACAAGGCAACTCTGTTGGATACAGGGCGGTTTGCGCAGCCTGCCGACTTTGTGCAGCCTGCGGATCTCACGCAGCCTTCCGACCGGGACGAGACCGGCGAGGCTGCCGAGGAGGCGCGCCAGTGGTCGGCCGCCGAAGCCGGCGACGTCGAGGCGATGAGCGTCCTCGGAGCCATGCTGCTGCGCCGCGGCGATTTCGGCGCGGCCGAACCCCACCTGCGCGCGGCCACCGCCGCCGGTGACCGCGCGGCCGCCAACAATCTGGGCGTCCTCCTGCACCAGCGCGGATACGCCGAGGAGGCCGCCGGATGGTGGCGGATCGCCGCCGTCGCCGGTAGCGCGGCCGCCGCGCACGCGCTCGGCCGCTTCCACCGCGAGCGCGGCGACGAGCCCGCCGCCGAGTACTGGCTGCGCCAGTCCGCCGAGCAGGGTCACGCCCTCGGCGCGTACGCGCTCGCCGATCTGCTCGAGCACCGCAGCGACGTGGGTGCCGAGCAGTGGATGCGGGCCGCCGCGGAGCGAGGGCATCGCGAGGCCGCGTACCGGCTGGCGCGCACGCTTGATCGCAAGGCCCTGGACTCGGGTGAGGCCGTGGGTGACAACGGTGTCATCGGTGCCGCGGGCGAGGACGCCGAGCAGTGGTACCGGCAGGCCGCCGCGCGCGGGCACCGGAGGGCCGCGCTGCACCTCGGGGCGATCCTGGAGAAGCGGGGCGACCTCAAGGAGGCCGGGCGCTGGTATCTGACGTCCGCCAAGGACGGGGAGGCGCGTGCCGCGTGCGCACTCGGGTTCCTGCTGCGCGACGCCGGAGACCCCGAGAGCGCCGCCGTCTGGTGGCTGCGGGCCGCACAGGACGGCGACGGGAACGCCGCCAACGCGCTGGGCGCACAGCACGCCGAGCGCGGTGAGACGCAGACCGCCGAGCGGTGGTACCGGGCCGCGATGGACGCGGGGGATGTCAACGGCGCGTACAACCTCGGACTGCTCTGCGCCGAGCAGGGGCGGACCGCGCAGGCCGAACAGTGGTACCGCAGGGCCGCGTACGCCGGTCATCGGGAGGCCGCGAACGCCCTGGCGATCCTGCTGCTCCAGGTCGGCGACGCGGCCGGAGCCGAGCCGTGGTTCTCCAAGGCCGCGGAGGCCGGGAGCGTGGACGCCGCGTTCAACCTCGGCATCCTGCACGCCGGACGCGCCACCGACAGCGATGACGCCGCCGCGCTGCGGTGGTACGAGCGGGCGGCCGCCGCCGGACACACGGAGGCGGCGCTTCAGGTCGCCATCGCGCGGCTGCGGGAGGGCGACGAGCCGGCGGCGGAGCGGTATCTGCGGTGCGCCGCGGGAGGCGGCAGCGCCGAGGCCGCGTACCGCCTGGCGGCCGTGCTCGACGCCCGGCGGCCACCGGCGCCCGCGCACGAACTCGGGGAGCCCGAGCAGGAGAAGAGCGAGTGCGAGGAGTGGTACGAGCGGGCGGCGTCCCAGGGGCACCGGCGTGCGCAGGTGCGGGTCGGGATGCTGGCCGCGGCGCGGGGCGACGTGGTGGAGGCGGCCCGCTGGTACCGCGAGGCCGCCGAGGCCGGGTCGCGCAACGGTGCCTTCAATCTCGGGCTGCTGCTCGCCCGGGAGGGGAGCGAGCCGGAGGCGGCGCTGTGGTGGACCCGCGCGGCCGACGCGGGACACGGGCGGGCGGCCCTTCGGCTGGCGCTCGTGTACGCGCGGCGCGGGGAGCTGGCGGAGGGACAGCGATGGGCCGACCGGGCCGTGTCCCTGGGACCCGCGGAGGTCTCCGAACGGGCGGCGCGGCTGCGGGACGCTTTGCGGGAGGAGCTGTCCGCGTGAGGTGCGGTGGGCCGGGTCGCGGGGCTCGGCCGGGGCCCTGCCCGGCCTGAGGCCCGCACCGGGCTCGGTGTCGACCTGAGCGCGTCGAGCCTTGCCCCGGCCTGAGCGCCGGGCTCCAGATCGGCCTGAGCGCGTCGGGCGCACCCTCGGCGGGGACAGGGCCGGAGCGTGTTTCGGTTGGAGCGGGTGGGGCTCGGCTTCGGCTGGGGCGTGCCGGCGGCCGTCTCGGCCGGGGTGGGACCGGGCCTGCTACGGCCTCGGGCGCGGGGCCCGTCGTGGCTTGGGCGTGTGGGGCTCCGCTATCGGGCTGGGCGCATCGGTGGCTCCGCCTCGGCCCAGGTACGCCGGTTGACCAGTTTCGGACCGAGTGGACCGAGTGGACCGGGCGGACCGGGCCCCGACCAGGTCCGACGGGCGGGGGCCCGCGTTGCTTTTGTTTCCGTCGCCCCGCCCTCTCCGGATGTCGGCTTCGTGCGACGGGAGGGGCGCCCCTGCCGCCTCTGGCGGCCGTCTCCCCGGCTCCGTTTCTTCGCCGCCGGCCATGGCTACCCCGCCCTCGGTCGTCGGGTGGGCCGCGATGTCACCGGTCGTCGAGAGGTGAAGAGCTGCCTGCCGGAGTGTTCGATCAAGGGATTTGCGCTGGCCACAGAGTTGACGTACTGTTCAGTTCATCGACGCGGGGTGGAGCAGCTCGGTAGCTCGCTGGGCTCATAACCCAGAGGTCGCAGGTTCAAATCCTGTCCCCGCTACTGAAGGCCGAGGGCCGGAATCCGAAAGGGTTCCGGCCCTCGGTGCATTCCCGGACCGTGGCGCCGAAGCGCTCCTGCGAACAGCGAACAGCGAACAGCGAACGCGGAGCAGGGAGCGCGGAGGAGGGCAGCGGACGCGGAGCAGGGGTCCCGAACGGCGGTGGTGGGCCGTGGTCGGCGGAACGGTGGGCAGACGAAAGCCCCGGCACGCGTCGCGTGCCGGGGCTTTCGTGTGCGTGCTTCTATGCCGCCGTTGCCGCCGCGCAGTTCGGGCAGACGCCGCGGTACGTCACCTCGACGTCAGAGACCGTGAAGCCGAAGCGCTCCGAGTCGGGGAGGTCGGTGAGCGGGTTGCCGATCGGGTGGACGTCGCGGATCGCGCCGCACTGGGCGCAGACCAGATGGTGGTGCGGCCGGTGCGCGTTCGGGTCGTACCGCTTGGCGCGCTTGTCCGTGGCGACTTCCAGAACCTCGCCGAGCGAGACCAGCTCACCCAGCGTGTTGTAGACGGTCGCCCGGGAGATCTCGGGCAGCTTGGCCACGGCCCGGGCGTGCACCTCGTCGGCCGTCAGATGGACGTGATCGCCGTCGAGGACCTCGGCCACGACACGTCGCTGTGCGGTCATCCGCCATCCACGTCCGCGCAGTCGTTCCAACAGGTCACTCATACAGGTCAGCGTAACAGCAGGTGAACCAGATCCCGAACGGGTGTGACTTTAGAAGCCTGCTTGATTTGGACATTGTCTAATGTAGGGTCGTTGGGTATTGGCCATGCGACCGGACTGGCCTGGATGACGCTGGAGGCGCACGTGACGCAGGGACCGCTTACGACGGAGGCCGGCGCGCCGGTTGCCGACAACCAGAACAGCGAGACCGCGGGCGTCGGCGGACCCGTCCTCGTGCAGGACCAGCTCCTGCTGGAGAAGCTCGCGCACTTCAACCGGGAGCGCATTCCGGAGCGTGTCGTCCACGCGCGCGGTGCCGCCGCGTACGGCACGTTCACGCTGACCCGTGATGTCTCGCGGTGGACCCGCGCCGCGTTCCTCTCCGAGGTCGGCAAGCGGACCGAGACCTTCCTGCGGTTCTCGACGGTGGCGGGGAACCTCGGATCGGCGGACGCCGTGCGGGATCCCCGCGGCTTCGCGCTGAAGTTCTACACCGAGGAGGGCAACTACGACCTCGTCGGCAACAACACCCCGGTGTTCTTCATCAAGGACGCCATCAAGTTCCCCGACTTCATCCACACGCAGAAGCGCGACCCGTACACGGGCTCCCAGGAGGCCGACAACGTGTGGGACTTCTGGGGACTGAGTCCGGAGAGCACCCACCAGGTGACCTGGCTCTTCGGCGACCGGGGGATCCCCGCCTCCTACCGGCACCTCAACGGGTACGGCTCGCACACGTACCAGTGGAACAACGAGGCCGGCGAGGTCTTCTGGGTCAAGTACCACTTCAAGACCGACCAGGGCATCAAGAACCTCACCCCGGCCGAGGCCGGCCGGCTCGCCGGTGAGGACCCCGACTCCCACCAGCGCGACCTGCGCGAGGCCATCGAGCGCGGTGACTTCCCTTCCTGGACCGTGCAGGTGCAGGTCATGCCGGCGGCCGAGGCCGCGGACTACCGCTTCAACCCGTTCGACCTCACCAAGGTGTGGCCGCACGAGGACTACCCGCCGGTCGAGATCGGCAGGCTGGAGCTCGACCGCAACCCGGAGAACATCTTCGCCGAGGTCGAGCAGAGCATCTTCTCCCCGGCGCACTTCGTTCCGGGGATCGGGCCCTCGCCCGACAAGATGCTTCAGGGACGGCTGTTCGCGTACGGGGACGCGCACCGCTACCGGGTCGGGATCAACGCCGGCCAGCTGCCGGTGAACCGCCCGCACGCCACCGAGGCGCGCACCCACGCGCGCGACGGTTTCCTGTACGACGGCCGCCACAGGGGCGCGAAGAACTACGAACCGAACAGCTTCGGTGGCCCCTTCCAGACGGACCGTCCGTTGTGGCAGCCGGTCGCGGTCACCGGTGCCACCGGCGACACCGCGGCCCCGGTCCACTCCGAGGACGACGACTTCGTGCAGGCGGGCAACCTGTACCGCCTGATGTCCGAGGACGAGAAGGGCAGGCTGATCGAGAACCTGGCCGGCTTCATCGCCAAGGTCTCCCGTGACGACATCGCCGAGCGCGCGATCGACAACTTCCGCCGGGCGGACGGTGACTTCGGCAAGCGGCTGGAAGCCGCGGTCCGGGCCCTGCGGGGCTGATGGCGGGCAACGGGGGTGACGGGTGCGCCTGTCTGTGGTGGGCGAGCGGGCCGGAGTGCGGGGGCGACCCCGGGCTCCGGCCCGCTCGTGTGCTCAGGCCGGTACGTTCTGCCGCGCGGGCGCCCAGCAGCGGATGATGTCGCGGACCGAGACGATGCCGACCGGGCCGCTGCCGTCGAGCACGATCAGATGCCGGAAGCCGCCGTGCGACATCGCGGATGCGGCCTCCTCCAAGGTCCAGGAGGGCGCCGCGAAGACGACGTCGGTGGTGGTGTGGCTGCCTGCGGTCTCCGAGTCCGGGTTCTGGCCGTGGGCGAGGGAGTTGAGGATGTCGCGCTCGGTGAGGATGCCGAGGCCGGAGGATTCCTCGTCGAGGACCACCGCCGCGCCGACGCGGCGTGCGGACATCAGACGGGCCGACTGGCGGAGGGTATGTGCCGGGCCGATGGTGAGGACCACCGTGCTCATGGCGTCGCGAACGAGCATGGGCTGGAGCCACCTCCTTGGTGATCCGCCGGCTCCTCGGTTCCTTGACGGAGTCCAAAGAGAAGCGGTTCACAAGTTCACAAGTGGGGGAGCTCTCAGGGTCGCAGTTAAAGGGAGGGTCAACAAGAGGGCGTGTGCCGTGAGTTCGGGGGCGCCCGAGGGTTACTCAGCAGCCCCGGGTCGGCCGGGGCTGCTCACGCGTCGCGCCGGTACCGCCGGTATCGAATGCTCCGGCCGGTGAGGTACGGCACCGCTTCGCGTCCCGGGTCGACGTGCGCCGGTTGCCCGCGAGGCGAGATCCTGCGTCCCGGGCCGGCGTGCGCCACTCGCCCGCCGGCCCGGATCTCGATCACGACATGCCGAACTCCATGACCAGGCTTCCGGTCCGTGCATCCTCGTTCGTGATCTTCTTCCTCTCGTGCCAACCGACCTGCACCGCATACGAGTTCGATCCGTCCGGCACCCCCCGCACGGCGATCGGGAAGGTGCACTTCGCGAAGGCGTCGTAGGCGCCGCTTCCCAGTGACCCGGTCGCGACGACCCGACCTGCCGAGTCGAAGACGGTCACCGGCGCACCCTTGTCGAGGTCGCCGAACTCCTGATTGCCGCCGCAAGGCCCCGAGGCTCCTGAACTGCCCCCGATCTGCACCCGCCCCACGAGCGTGAACGCCCGGTCGTCCCCGGACCCGGAGAGATTCCATGCCAGGGCGACGGCACCGGCACCGATCACGAGCCCGGCCGCTACCGACGCCGCCACGGCGCCCCACAACCGATTCCCCCGCGCAGGCTCTGCCGGTGCCGGTGTGGACGGTGACGTAGCCGGAGCGGCGCTCTCGGCGAGCGTTTCATCAGACATGTCCGCAGCATGGCAGCGAGCAGCACCACCATGCGTCACGGTCACATCACGGCCATCGTGCCTACGTACGTCACCCGGCCCGGCTGGACCGAACCGACTCGTCGGTCGTCGGCCCGGTCGGCGGCCGTTGGCCTTGTCGCGGTGGACTGCCGGGAAGAACGCCGTGCAACGCGCAACGGCCGGGCCCGGGTTGACCGAGTGTCACTAGTAGCGCTGGTTGAGATAGCCCAGCATCTCGTCGTGGAGAAGGCCGTTCGACGCGGCCGCGTTGCCGCTGTGCGGGCCGGGGCGTCCGTCGAGGCCGGTGAAGGAGCCGCCCGCCTCGGTCACCACGATCGCGGTCGCCGCCATGTCCCACAGCGACAGCTCGGGTTCGGCGCAGATGTCCACCGAGCCCTCGGCGACCATCATGTAGGGCCAGAAGTCGCCGTAACCCCGGGTGCGCCAGACCGCCTTCGTGAGGTCGAGGAAGCCGTCGAGGCGGCCCTGGTCCTCCCAGCCGGACAGCGAGGAGTACGCGAAGGAGGCGTCGGCCATCCGCGAGACGCTGGAGACCCGCAGACGGCTCGCCGAGGACAGACTGCGGCCGGTGAAGGCGCCGTGCCCCTTCGCCGCCCACCAGCGACGGCCGAGCGCGGGGGCGGAGACGACCCCGACGACCGGCTGGTAGCCGCCCTCGCCCACCTCCATCAGGGAGATCAGCGTGGCCCAGACGGGGACACCGCGGACGTAGTTCTTGGTGCCGTCGATCGGGTCGATGACCCAGCGGCGCGGGCCCGTGCCCTCGATGCCGTACTCCTCGCCGAGGATCGCGTCGCGCGGCCTGGCCCGCTGGAGCTGTCCGCGGATGAGCTCTTCGGCGGCCTTGTCCGCCTCGCTCACCGGCGTCATGTCCGGCTTGGTCTCGACCTTCAGGTCGAGCGCCTTGAACCGGTCCATCGTCGCGGCGTCGGCGGCGTCCGCCAGGACATGGGCGAGGCGCAGGTCATCGCGATAGTCGGGCATGGGTGAACCGTATCTGCCCGCGTCCGGACGGGGCTACACAGGACGGGGATCATCGCGGGGACGGCGCACCGGTGCCGCGCCGGGCGCGTCCGCCGGGGACGGCCGCGGGGGCTCGTGTCCGGGGCCCGGATGCGTGCGGGTTCGTACACGCGCCCCTCGGAGCCGCCGCGAACCCTTGACAGTGCTTCCGCACGCGTCAAATCTGGCTGCAGAGTCGCTCGCCCCAGGGAGGCGATGATGCCCGCAGCGCGAGAATCCCTCTTGGACGCCGCCTATACGGCGCTGGTGCGCCGGGCGTGGTCCGCGGTGCGGATGGTCGATGTGGCCGCCGTGGCCGGGGTGTCACGCCAGACGCTCTACAACGAGTTCGGGAGCAAGGACGGGCTCGCGCGTGCCCTCGTACGGCGAGAGGCCGATGCCTATCTAGCCGGGGTCGACCGGGCCCTGGCCGCTCATACGGACGCGCGGGAGCGGTTGGTCGCGGCCGCCGAGTGGACCGCGTCGGCGGCGCGCAGCAACGCGCTCGTGCGGGCGATGCTGACCGGGTGCTGGGGCGAGCGGCTGCCCTCGCCCGGGCTGTCCGCCGTGCCCTCGTCGTCCGCGGTGCCCGCGCAGCGGCGCGCCGACGGGCCGTTGCCCTCGCCCAGCGACTTCGTGGCGCTGGTCCGTGACCGCGCGGTCGCCGCCCTCGCCATGTCCAGGGCGGACACCCCCGAGGTCACGCGGGCGTGCGAACTGGTGGTCAGGCTCGCGCTGTCGTGGGTCGTGGCGCCGCCCGCCCGGGGAGGGGTCACGGAGCTGGTCAAGACCGCGCTGGCGCCGTCCCAGCGGCTCGGGGTCTGAGGGCCCCGGGGCGTGTGCTCAGTGCGCCGACCCCGACAGCTGGAGTCCGATGACGCCCATGATGACCAGGCTGATCGAGACGATCTTGAGGATGGAGACCAGGTCGTCGAGGAAGATCATGCCGTAGATGGCGGTGCCCGCCGCGCCGATGCCGGTCCACACCGCGTAGGCCGGACCGACGTCGAGCTTCTTCAGGGAGAGCGTCAGCAGGCCGAAGCTGCCGAGGGCGAAGACGCAGAAGGCGACGGTGGGCCAGAGTCTGGTGAAGCCGTGCGAGAGCTTCAGGCAGACGGCGAAGCCTGTTTCGAGCAGTCCCGCCACAACGACCAGCAGCCACGCCATGTCGTGTCCTCCCTCATCCGCACGTCGACTGCTTCGGCCGGCCCGGATCCGGCTCGGTGCGATTATGCATTCACCGGTCGGGAGAAGCCCTTACCGACGGCGGGCGCACGCAAACACGGGGAAGGTCAGTCGCCCTCGCGGCGCTCCCGCGTGGACAGCAGCCGGCGCAGCGAGTACAGCCGCTGCGGGTCCGCGTGGCCGTCCGCCACCCACTGGTCGAGCGCGCAGTCCGGCTCGTCGTGACTGCACGCGCGGGGGCAGCCCTCGGTGCCGGGTACGAGGTCGGGGAAGGCGTTGATGACCCGGGACGGATCGACGTGGTTCAGGCCGAAGGAACGGACGCCCGGGGTGTCGACGACCCAGCCACCGGCGCTGCCCGCCAGCGGCAGGGCCAGCGCCGAGGTGGTCGTGTGCCGGCCGCGGCCCGTGACCGCGTTGACGTGACCGGTCGTCCGGCGCTGCTCGGGCGGCACCAGCGCGTTGACCAGAGTCGTCTTGCCGACACCGGAGTGGCCGACGAACGCCGTGATCCTGCCGTCCAGCTGCTCGCGCACACGATCGGCGGCGGCCTTGCTCCGCAGCTCATCGCGGCTGGTCACCACGTACGGGATGTCCAGCGCGCCGTACAGCTCCAGGAACTTGTCCGGCGGGGCCAGGTCCGACTTCGTCAGCACGAGGAGCGGGGTCAGGCCGCCGTCGAAGGCCGCCACCAGACAGCGGTCGATCAGGCGGGGGCGCGGCTCGGGGTCGGCGAGAGCGGTGACGATGGCGAGCTGGTCGGCGTTGGCGACGACCACGCGCTCGTACGGATCGTCGTCGTCGGCCGTGCGGCGCAGCACCGAACCGCGCGGCTCGATGCGGACGATGCGGGCGAGAGTGTCCTTCTCGCCGGACAGATCGCCGACGATGGCCACCCGGTCGCCGACGACGGCGGCCTTGCGGCCCAGTTCGCGGGCCTTCATCGCCATCACGACGCGGTCCTCGACGAGGCAGGTCAGACGGCCCCGGTCGACCGTGAGGACCATGCCCTCGACGGCTTCCTCGTGCTTGGGGCGGATGTTCGTACGCGGACGGTTGCCCTTGCGGTTCGGCCGCTGGCGGATGTCGTCCTCGTCGGTGTTCTTGCCGTAACGGCGCATGATCCAGGTCCGCCCGTCAGTTCCCGAGCATTCCGGTCCACAGGTCGGGGAAGTCCGGCAGGGTCTTCGCCGTCGTCGCCACGTTCTCGATCTGGACGCCTTCCACCGCCAGCCCGAGGATCGCGCCGGCCGTCGCCATGCGGTGGTCGTCGTACGTGTGGAAGATGCCGCCGTGCAGTCGGCGCGGCCGGATGTGCAGGCCGTCGGCGGTCTCGGTGACGTCGCCGCCGAGTTCGTTGATCTCCTTGGTGAGCGCGGCCAGCCGGTCCGTCTCGTGCAGCCGCAGATGGGCCACGCCGCGGAGCGTGGAGGGGGAGTCGGCGAGCGCCGCGACCGCCGCGATGCCCGGGGTCAGCTCACCGACCTCGCCGAGGTCCACATCGATACCGTGAATCGCACCCGAACCGGTGAACTCCAGTCCGCTCTCGGTCAGTTCGCAGGAGCCACCCATCTCGGTGAAGATCTCCCGCAGCCGGTCGCCGGGCTGGGTGGTGTGCGCGGGCCAGTCGGGGACGACGACCGTGCCGCCGGTCACCAGGGCCGCCGCCAGGAACGGCTGGGCGTTCGACAGGTCCGGCTCGATGATCAGGTCGCGGCCGAGCAGCGCGCCCGGCGTCACCCGCCAGACGTTCGGCTCGCCGCCCGACTCCGGGGTGTCCACCTGGGCGCCGACCGCGCGCAGCATGTCGACAGTCATCCGGATGTGCGGCATGGAAGGGAGCGTCGAGCCGATGTGCCGGACCTCGACACCCTGGTTGAAGCGCGGGGCCGACAGCAGCAGCGCGGAGACGAACTGGGAGGACGACGACGCGTCGATCTCCACCGGGCCGCCGTCCAGGGCGCCACCGCCGTGCACCGTCAGCGGCAGCGCGCCGCGGCTGTCGTCGTCGATGCGGGCGCCGAGCAGGCGCAGCGCGTCGATCACGCCGTTCAGCGGACGTTCGTACGACCGGGGGTCGCCGTCGAACCGGATGGGGCCGTCCGCGAGCGCGGCGACCGGGGGCAGGAAGCGCATCACGGTGCCCGCGTTGCCGACGTCGACGGTGGCCGGGCCGCGCAGGCCCGAGGGGATGACCCGCCAGGCCTCGCCGGAGGCTTCCGGGCCCCCCGCGACCGTCGAGCTGGAGCCGACCGTCTCCTCGATGCCCACGCCCATCTCGCGCAGCGCGCCGGCCATCAGCAGGGTGTCGCGGGAACGCAGTGGGCGGCGCAGCCAGCCCGGCTCGGAGGCCAGCGCGGCCAGCACGAGAGCGCGGTTGGTGACCGACTTGGACCCCGGCACGTGAACCGTCGCGTCGACGGCTCCGCTTGCGTGCGGGGCTGGCCAGAGGGCGGTGTGGGCGGGGTTCACGGTCATGCGCCCCACTTTAGTGGCAGGGGGCGGGGCAGCCGCGGGTCCGTCACCGCCGGTGACGTCCGCGCGGGGGAACCGGGCACGGCATCCTCCGGGGGCTCGCCGAAGGGTCGCGACGCAGTTCAGGGCGCTTCGGGCAGCGGCCCGCGGTTCACAGTCCGAGCAGCCAGCGCCCGCCGCCCATCAGCGAGCACAGCGACACGGCGTGGAAGAGGAACAGCCAGAGCCCGGCGGGTACGTGCGTCAGCCGCGACAACTGGTCGGCGTCCGAGTCGCCCGCGTTGCCGCGCATCCGCTTGGCCTGGAGTTCGAAGGCCGGGCGGACGCCGCCGAGGAGCAGGAACCACACCACGGCGTACGCGAACGCGGCCTGCACCTGGGGTCCGGCGAGCCAGGACACCAGCAGGAAGGTGCCGCCGGTGAGGATCACGGTGAGCGCGCCGTAGGCGTTGCGGATCATCACCAGCATGGCTATCAGCAGGGCCGTGGCCGCCCACAGCAGCAGGGTGATGTGGCCCGCGCCGAGCAGCGCGGCGCCGCCGAGGCCGAGCAGCGGGGGAGCGGTGTAGCCCGCCGCCGCCGTCAGGATCATGCCGAGGCCGGTCGGCTTGCCGCGGCTGACCGTGAGACCGCTGGTGTCGGAGTGCAGCCGGATGCCGCTGAGACTGCGCCCGGTGAGCAGCGCGACCAGGCCGTGGCCGCCCTCGTGCGCGATGGTGATGGCGTTGCGGGAGAGACGCCAGATCCCGTGCGGGACGATCACCGCGAGCGCCGCGACCATGGTGGCGATCACCACCCACAGGTCGGGATCCGGCTGACTGCCGAAGACCTGGTCCCAGAGGGAGGTGAGCGAGGCCAGCGAGGAGGATGCGGTGCTGTCCATTGTCGGCGGTGGCTCCCTTTTGTGACGCGGAATCTGGCAGTGTTGCACGTATGTGCGGACGGTATGCAGCCAGTCGTGGACCCGAGGATCTCGCAGGAATCTTTGAGATCGAGAAGAGGGATCCCGAGCAGGCCCTGGCGCCCGACTACAACGTGGCCCCGACGAAGGAGGTCTACGCCGTCCTCGACCGTCCTGTGAAGGACGCGGACAGCCCGAGGCCGGTTCGCCAGCTCCGCAGACTCAAGTGGGGACTCGTCCCGTCCTGGGCCAAGACACCCGAGGGCGCCGCCCGGATGATCAACGCCCGAGCGGAGACGGTGCACGAGAAGCCCTCGTACCGCCGGGCCTTCACCTCCCGGCGCTGCATCATCCCCGCCGACGGCTACTACGAGTGGGTCACCGGCAGCGCCGAGCGTGATCTGGAGGTCGAGGGCAGGAAGAAGCGGCCGCGCAAGCAGCCGTACTTCGTGACGCCCGCGGACGGCTCGGTCTTCGCGATGGCGGGACTGTACGAGTTCTGGCGGGACAGGACGCTCCCGGAGGAGCATCCGCTGGCCTGGTGGGTGACCTGCTCGGTCATCACGACAGAGGCGGAGACGACCCCGCTCGCGGCCGCCCCCGCCGAGGGCCCGCACGCGCTGGCCGACATCCACCCACGGATGCCCCTGATGCTCACCCCCGACCGCTGGGACAGCTGGCTCGACCCGTCCCGCGCGGACCCGGACGAACTCCGTGACCTGCTCGCGCCGCCGCCCACCGGCCTGATGCGCGCGTACCCCGTCTCCACCGCGGTCAGCAATGTCCGCAACAACGGACCGGAGCTGCTGAAGGAGCTGGAGGGGCCCGAGGAGGGCACACTCTTCTGACGTGACCGAGATCAACGACGTGAGCGAGACGATCGAGACGGACGCCGGTACGGCCCGCGTCACCTGGCACCGGGCGCGGCGGGCGCGGCTCGTCCTCGCCGTGAGCCATGGCGCGGGCGGCGGCATCGAGGCCCGGGACCTGCGGGCGCTCGCCGAGGTGCTGCCCGCTCACGGGGTGAGCGTCGCGCTCGTGGAGCAGCCCTGGCGGGTGGCCGGGAAGAAGCTGGCGCCGGCGCCGAGGACGTTGGACGTGGGATGGCGGGGAGTGTGGCCGGCGCTGGCGAAGCCCGGGCTCCCGGTGGTCTCCGGCGGCCGCAGCGCGGGTGCCCGCGTCGCGTGCAGGACCGCGACCGAACTCGGGGCCGCCGCCGTCCTCGCACTCGGCTTCCCGCTCCACCCGCCGGGCAGCCCCGAGAAGTCCCGCGCCGGCGAGCTGCTCGGCGCGGGGGTGCCCACGCTCGTCGTCCAGGGCGGCAACGACCCGTTCGGGAAGCCGGAGGAGTTCCCGCCGGGCTCGTACGAGCTGATCGAGGTGCCCTTCGGAGATCACGGCTTCGCCGTCCCGAAACGGGCTCCGCTCGGCCAGGAGGAGGCGCTGAAGGTCGTCACGGACGGTGTCGTGCGGTGGGCCGCGTCACTCGGGTGACGGCCGGGAATGCAGAGTGACGGACTTCTGTTGTGCGGATCAGACAGCACGGAGCGTGCTGGCCCGTTCGTACGAGAGGAAGTCCGCCGCATGGGTTCGACCTTCTGCCCGAGCCGCAGCAGCCGCGCTGACCTGGACTGGACGGTGCTGCACGCGGGCAAGAACGCCCCGATTCGGGCGGCGGGCGGGCATGATGTTCGTCTATCCTCCGATTCCAGTGGGACCGGTCTCGGTGCCACTACATCGCTGGAGGAGGTGGGTCCGGTCACTGGGACCGACGCAGGGACCGAACACGGCCAGGCGGAGCAGCCCGAGGGCCAGGGCACGAGCACGGAGTCGTCCGCCGAGCGCACCGCGCGCTTCGAGCGGGACGCGCTCGAATTCCTCGACCAGATGTACTCGGCCGCCCTGCGCATGACGCGCAACCCGGCCGACGCCGAGGACCTGGTGCAGGAGACGTACGCCAAGGCGTACGCGTCCTTCCACCAGTTCCGTGAGGGCACCAACCTCAAGGCGTGGCTGTACCGCATTCTCACCAACACCTTCATCAACTCGTACCGCAAGAAGCAGCGCGAACCCCAGCGCAGTGCGGCCGAGGAGATCGAGGACTGGCAGCTGGCGCGTGCCGAGTCGCACATGTCGACCGGCCTCCGTTCGGCCGAGTCGCAGGCGCTCGACCACCTGCCCGACTCGGACGTCAAGGAAGCGCTGCAGGCGATCCCCGAGGAATTCCGCATCGCCGTCTATCTCGCGGACGTAGAGGGCTTTGCGTACAAGGAGATCGCGGACATCATGGGGACACCCATCGGTACGGTGATGTCCCGGCTGCACCGGGGTCGTCGCCAACTGCGCGGCATGCTGGAGGACTACGCCCGTGACCGCGGGCTCGTCCCGGCCGGCGCCGGAGAGTCGAACGAAGCGAAAGGCTCGGGCTCATGAGCTGCGGAGAGCCGCACGAGACGGATTGCAGTGAGGTACTCGATCATCTCTACGAGTTCCTCGATCATGAGATGCCGGACGCGGACTGCACCAAGTTCGAGGTCCACTTCGAAGAGTGCTCCCCGTGCCTGGAGAAGTACGGCCTCGAGCAGGCCGTCAAGAAGCTGGTCAAGCGGTGCTGCGGCCATGACGACGTGCCCACCGATCTGCGGGCCAAGGTGATGGGCCGCATCGATCTGATCCGCTCCGGGCAGACCGTGCCCGAGCACGACGTGACCGCGACGGCACAGGAGTCCTGACCTCCGGGGCGACGCCGCTGTCCGCGAAGACCGGCGAAGTCCGTCCGTTTATCACCCGAACGTGCTAATCCGCGGGCTCGGAGCCCGCGGATTGGGTCATACCCGTTCCCGCGTCCTTTCCCCCGTCCTAGGCTCTCCGGAGCCTAGGACGGGGGAGGTACGAGGAGATGGGTTCGGTTCCGGCGTGGGCCCGTGCGTACGTGGCCTGTGTCGTTCTCATGGCGCTCGCCTGCCTCGCCCCCCTGCCGCACCTCCGTGTCTCCTGGTGGATCGTCGCGCTGCTCGCCGTGCTGTACGCGGGCTGCGAGCGCGTCACGTTTCCGCCCCGGCCGCGCGGTGCCGGTGCGCCCGGCGGCGCGTCCCTCCAGGGGATGGGCACCTTCCTTCCCGTACTGCTGGCCGGTGCCTTTCTGCTGCCGCCGCCCGCCGCCGCCCTCGTCGCGCTGCCCGGGGCGCTGCTCGCCCGGGTCGAACAGCGGCCGCGCGGCCCGCGCCGGGTCTGGCGCGCGGCGCAGCTCGCCGTCGCCGTCTGGGCGGCCTCCCGGGTGCACGGGGCGCTCGGCGGCCGGGACGCGGTGGTCACGCCCCACTTCCCCTACGCGCTGGTGCCCGCCGGGGCCGCGGTGCTCACCTTCTGTGCCGTGCTCACCGTTCTCGACGGCGGGATCCTGGCGCTGGCCGAGCGGGCGCCGGCACGCGGTGCCTGGCGCGGCCTCTTCGCGCGCTCGCTGGCACCCGTCGCCGTGCACGGGCTCGCCGGGCTGATGATGGCGGTGCTGTGGCGCAGTCCCTACGGACCCGTCGCCGCGCTGCTCGTCCTGCTGCCCATGTACGTGTCCTGCTGGGTCTTCGCCCAGTACCACCGCGAACGGGCCGCCCACCAGGCCACCATCCGCGCCCTCGTCCAGGCCGTCGACATCAAGGACGGCTACACCCGCGGGCACAGCGAGCGGGTCGGCCAGGCGTCCGTCATGATCGCCCGTGAGCTGGGCATGGACGACGAGCGCGTCGAGGGGCTCCGGTTCGCCGGAATCCTGCACGACGTCGGCAAACTCGGCGTTCCCACGCGGCTGCTGCGCAAGGACGGACCGCTGACCCCCGAGGAACGGCGCGTCATCGAACTGCATCCCGAGTACGGGCACGAGATGGTCCGGGGCATCGGGTTCCTCGGCGAGGCCCGGTCGGCGATCCTGCATCACCACGAGCGGCTGGACGGGAGCGGATATCCGTACGGGCTGGCGGGGTCGCAGATCCCCGAGTTCGCCCGGGTGGTGGCCGTCGCCGACGCGTTCGACGCGATGACCTCGACCCGGTCCTACCGCAGGGCCCGGCCCGTGCCGGTGGCCCTCGAGGAGCTGGAGCGGTGCGCGGGGGCGCAGTTCGACCCCCGGATGGTGGGGGCGCTGGTGCGCGCGCTCGGCCGGCACGGCTGGCACCCCGCGGTCACCGCGGACGTCGGCCCGTCCGTCCTGCCGGGTCCCGGCAAGCCGCCGACGCGTCCGTCCGGCACCGTCGGGCGGAGGGCGCCGTGAGCACCGCCGCCCCGCGCCGCGGGCTTCCCGCCCGTTCCGCCCGTCTCCCGTCGGCCGGGAGGGCGCCCGGCGCGCTCACCGCGGTCCGAGCCGTCGCCCTTCTCCTCGCGCTCCTGTCCCTCGGCGTCACCCTCTGGGACGGACTCGACGAACGCGGCACCGCCCTGGCTTTCGGCGTTCTCATCGCCGTCGGCGAGCTCGCCCGGTGGAGCGGGACCGGGGAAAGGGAGTCCGCGCCCCTGGGGGCCGCCGGAGCCCTCGCGTACGCGTTGCTCGGCGAGAATGCAGGGCACCGCACCGACCACGGCGTCCTCCAGGTCGTCGCCGTCGTCGTGGCGGCGGCGCTGATCGGCTGCGTTCCGCATGTGGCACGGGGCCGCGGGCCCACGGTCGACCACCTCGCACGTCGCGTCCTCACTGTCGCCTTCGCCGCCGTCTGCTTCCAACCCCTGTACACGCAGGGCAGGTTGCTGGAATGGGGCGGCCCGACCCACGCTCTGCTGCTCGTCGCGCTGCTCGTGCTCACCACTCTGTGGGACGCCGTGCTCGCGGCGGCGACGGCCCATATGCGGACCCGGTGGCCGTTCGGGCCGCTGCTGCGCGACGAACTGCGGGCCACGCTCGGGATCGGGTCGGCCGTGTGCGCGACCGGGGCCGTCATGTCGCTCGCGGTCGCGGTGGTCGGGCTGTGGGCGCTGCCCGTCTTCTCGCTGCCGCTGCTGCTCACCCAGTTGTCCTTCCGGCGGTACGCCGCCGTGCGGGTCACCTACCGGCAGACGATCGCCTCCCTCGCGCGCGCGACCGAGATCGCCGGGTACACACCGGCCGGGCACGCCCGGCGCGTGGCCGCGCTCAGCCGGGCCGTCGGCCGTGAGCTGGGCCTTTCCGAGCCCGACCTCACCGTCCTGGAGTACGCGGCGCTGATGCACGACATCGGGCAGCTCAGCCTGGTCGACCCCGTGCCGGCCGGTGCCACCGTCGTGCTCCCGGTGGACGAGCAGCGGCGGATCGCGCTGCTCGGCGGCGCCGTCGTACGGCAGACCGGGGTGGACGCCGAGGTCGCCGTGGTGGTGGAGCGGCAGGCGGACCCCTACCGGGAGCAGCCCGTCACCGCGCGCATCGTCCGGGCCGTGAACGCATACGAGGAGATGGCCCGGGAAGCAGGGCCCGGAGGGCCGCTGACGGCCCTGGAGAAGCTGCGGCTGGCCACCGCCCACGACTATCAGCCAGAGGTCGTGGAGTCGCTGGCCCGGGTCCTGTCCCGACCCGGTCTGACCTTGCCCTGGGCTGGGTAACCCATGGGTAATGAGCGGCCGTCCGACGGTCCGTGGTTGGATGCGAGGAAGAGGGTGTTCGGGGGCATGGGCCAGCCCGGGGCTGCACTGTCTTCAGGGGACTCTTCAAAGGACCGGCAGGCGGGAAACGCAAGGAACTGGCAGGCGGGAATCGTGAGGATCTTCGGCAAGGGACGACACCGGCCCTCCGCCTCATGGCGGCAGGCCACCGACCGTGCGTTCACGCTGATCGGCGACGGCCGTTACGAGGACGCGGGAGCGCTGCTGACGCGTGCTGCGGACCTGGAGCCCTGGCTGTCCGAGTCCTGGTTCAACCTGGCGCTGCTGCACAAGTTCCGGCACGACTGGGAGCAGGCGCGGGCGGCGGGACTGCGGGCCGTCGCTCTGCTCGACCGGGAGACCGGCGCACCTGACTGGTGGAACGTGGGGATCGCGGCCACCGCCCTCCAGGACTGGCCGCTGGCCCGGCGTTCCTGGCAGGCGTACGGACTGCGGGTGCCCGGAGGCGCCGCCGTCTCCGGTGAGCCGGTCGGCATGGACCTCGGCAGCGCGGCCGTCCGGCTGTCGCCGGAGGGCGAGGCCGAGGTGGTGTGGGGGCGCAGGCTGGACCCCGCCCGTGTCGAGGTGCTGTCGATCCCGCTGCCGTCCTCGGGCCGCCGCTGGGGCGAGGTCGTGCTGCACGACGGTGTCCCGCACGGCGAGCGGACCACCGCCGCGGGGCACGCCTACCCGGTCTTCGACGAGATCGAGCTGTGGGCCCCCTCTCCGGTGCCCACCTGGGTCGTCCTCCTGGAGGCGGCCACCGAGGACGACCGGGACGCGCTGGAGCAGCTCGCCGCCGACGCCGGCTTCGCCGCGGAGGACTGGTCGTCGTCCGTACGGCTGCTGTGCCGGATGTGCTCCGAGTCCCGGATGCCGTCCGACGAGGGCGACGAGGAACACCTCGACCCGCACGACCACAGTGAGCCGGGGCACCCCGGTCCGCTCGGTCATCGCACCGACGGGCAGCTCTGGGTTCCCGAGCGGGAGTGCGGCCTCGCGGCGCCCGCCTCGCTGGTGCGCGGCCTGCTCGACGGCTGGGTCGCGGACAGCCCGGACTCCCGTGACTGGCGGGATCTGGAAGAGGTCTGCTGAGTACCCCTTTAGGCTGTACTCGCAGAATTTACCGAGGTCTGAGGAAGGCGTACGTCGTCATGGCGCAGCAGGACACCGATCAGCAGCACGTGGGCGTGCTCCCCGTGGACGACGACGGCTTCGTCATCGACACCGAGGACTCCGAGGAGCGCGAGGCGGCCTACCGCGAGCGCGGCACCTCGCAGCCGATCACGGTGGTCGGGAACCCGGTTCTGCACAAGGAGTGCAAGGACGTCACCGACTTCGGGGACGAGCTGGAGCAGCTGGTCGCCGACATGTTCGCGAGCCAGCGCACCGCGGAGGGCGTCGGCCTGGCCGCCAACCAGATCGGCGTCGACCTGAAGGTCTTCGTCTACGACTGCCAGGACGACCAGGGCACCCGGCACGTCGGTGTGGTCTGCAACCCGAAGCTCGTGGACCTGCCCGCCGACCAGCGCCAGCTCGACGAGAGCAACGAGGGCTGCCTCTCCGTGCCGACCGCCTACGCGCCGCTCGCCCGCCCCGACTACGCCGAGGTCGCCGGGCAGGACGAGAAGGGCAACCCGATCAGGGTGCGCGGTACGGGCTACTTCGCGCGCTGCCTCCAGCACGAGACGGACCACCTGTACGGCTACCTGTACATCGACCGGCTCTCCAAGCGCGAGCGCAAGGACGCGCTGCGGCAGATGGCCGAGAACGAGCCGCGCTACGCGATCGTCGCGAACGACTGAACTACCACGTCGCCGGTCGTCCCGTACGGCTGTGACGCATTTTGACAGGCGGGACGCACGGCCCCTCGTGGGTCCGCTCGAACGGTGCCTGGTCGGGTGAACGCCCTGACCAGGCACCGTTCGCATGTGCGTCGCACGTTCGATCCCTTGTGCTCCTCCAATGATCCGGATTCAGTCATACAAGGGGAGATTCTCGGCATGCTGAGGTAGTCAGTGGGCCAAATCCGTTCCCAGAACGGTCAGTTGTAGTGCTGAATGGGAACTGCGGGGATACGCAACGGCGCACGCCCGGCACAGGTGGAGGGGTGTGACGTCAACAGGCGGCTGAGAGGGGTTTGTTCGTGCATGCTTTCTCATACGGCTCTTCATCGACAGCGATCGCGGTACCACCGGCGCTCTCTCTCCCGGTGATCGAGTCCGAGTTTCCCCGTCAACTGCACCCGTATTGGCCCAAACTCCAGGAGAAGACCCGGACCTGGCTCCTCGAAAAACGACTGATGCCCGCGGACAAGGTCGAGGAATATGCCGACGGCCTGTGCTACACGGACCTCATGGCGGGCTACTACATTGGCGCCCCCGACGAGGTCCTGCAGGCGATAGCGGACTACAGCGCGTGGTTCTTCGTCTGGGACGACCGGCACGACCGCGATGTCGTGCACGGCCGGGCGGGCGCCTGGCGGAGGCTCAGGTTCCAGCTTCACGCGGCCCTCGACGCTCCCAGGGACCATCTGCACCACCAGGATCCCCTGGTGGCAGGGTTCGCGGACAGCATGGTGCGGCTGTACTCGTTCCTCGGAGAGAACTGGAACAAGCGGTTCGCGCTCCACTTCCACGCGGTGATCGAGGCGTACGACCGGGAGTTCCGGAACCGTACCTCCGGCACCGTCCCCACGGTCGGGGAATACCTCGAACTCCGCCGGCTCACCTTTGCCCACTGGATCTGGACCGACCTTCTGGAACCGAGTGCGGGCCAGGAAATCCCCAACAGAGTGCGACTGCATCCCGCATTTCAACGGGCGGCGCTGCTCAGTCAGGAATTCGCCGCCTGGTACAACGACCTCTGTTCACTGCCCAAGGAAATAGCGGGCGACGAGGTCCACAATCTCGGAATCAGTCTCATTCATCATCAGGGGCTGACGCTCGAAGAAGCCGTCACCGAAGTGAGGCGGCGGATCGAGGAATGCATCGAACAATTCCTCGTCACCGAGAAAGACGTACTGAGGCTCGCCGACACCCTCGAGGACGGCACCGTGCGAGGGAAAGAGACCAGTGCCGCCGTAAGGGCGTGCCTCGGAAATATGCGGAACTGGTTCAGCTCCGTGTACTGGTTCCACCACGAGTCGGGCCGGTACATGGTCGACAGCTGGGACGACCGCTCCACACCCCCGTACGTCAACAACGAAGCGGCAGGTGAGAAATGACCGTCGAGTCGGTACGACCCGAGGTGCCCGAGGTGCGGGAGCTCTCCGTCCCGCCCCTCGCCGGAGGCGGGGTGCCCGGTCTCGGGCACGGCTGGAAGCTGGTCCGCGACCCGCTGGGCTTCCTCGCCCAGCTGCGCGACCACGGCGATGTCGTGCGGCTCAGGATGGGCCCCAAGACGGTGTACGCCGTGACCACCCCCGCGCTCACCGGGGCCCTGGCGCTCAGCCCCGACTACGAGATCGGCGGCCCCCTGTGGGAGTCGCTCGAAGGGCTGCTGGGCAAGCAGGGCGTCGCCACGGCCAACGGGCCGCAGCACCGGCGCCAGCGGCGGACCATCCAGCCCGCGTTCCGGGTCGACATCATCCCCGAGTACGGCCCGATCATGGAGGAGGAGGCGCGCGCGTTCGCGGCACGCTGGGAGCCGGGGACGGCCGTCGACTGCACCTCCGAGTCGTTCCGCGTCGCCGTCCGCGTGGCTGCCCGCTGCCTGCTGCGCGGCCGGTTCATGGACGAGCGTGCCGAGCGGCTGAGCCTCGCCCTCGCCACCGTGTTCCGCGGCATGTACCGGCGCATGGTCATACCCGCGGGGCCGCTCTATCGGCTCCCGCTTCCCTCGATGCGTGCATTCGACCGGGCATTGGCCGATTTGCATGCGCTCGTCGATGAGATCATCGACGAGCGACGGGCATCTGGTCAAAAGCCGGACGATTTGCTGACGGCATTGCTGGAAGCGAAGAACGACGACGGCGACCCCATCGACGAACAGGAGATCCACGACCAAGTCGTCGCGATACTTACTCCCGGCAGCGAAACCATCGCCTCCACGATCATGTGGCTGCTCCAAGTCCTGACGGAACACCCGGAACAGGCGGCCAAGGTGGCCGAAGAGGTCCAATCCGTCGCCGGAGACCGGCCCGTCGGATTCGACGACGTCCGGAGGCTGTCGCATACGAACAATGTCGTCGTCGAGGCGATGCGTTTGCGCCCCGCCGTATGGATATTGACGCGGCGCGCGGTGACCGAAACCGAGCTGGGTGGCTATCGCATTCCGGCCGGTGCCGACATCATCTACAGCCCGTACGCGATCCAGCGCGACCCGCGGTCGTACCAGGAGCATCTGGATTTCGATCCCGACCGCTGGCTTCCGGAACGCTCCAAGGACATCCCGAAGTACGCGATGCGTCCCTTCAGTGTCGGCAACCGCAAGTGCCCGAGCGACCACTTCTCGATGGCGCTGCTCAGCCTGGTCACAGCGACCGTGGCGTCCCGGTGGCGCTTCGAGCAGGTGTCCGGGTCCGACGGCACGACCCGCGTCGGCATCACCCTGCGGCCCCACGAGCTGCGGCTGAAGGCCCGTCCCCGCTGAGGCCGTCGGGCGCCCGGCCCGGCCGGTGTCCGACCCGCACGTCTACCGGCGCACGTTCAGGCCGCCTTCGGGCCCCTGAACGTGCGCCGGTACGCCTGCGGAGTCGTCCCCAGGCTCCGGACGAACTGGTGGCGCAGCGCCGCCGCGTTGCCGAAGCCGGCGCGGCCCGCGATCGCGTCCATCGTCTCGTCGGTGGCCTCCAGCAACTCCTGTACCAGCAGGACCCGTTGACGCAGGATCCAACGGTAGGGCGTGGTCCCCGTCTCCTGCTGGAAGCGGCGTGCGAAGGTGCGCGACGCCATATGGGCACGGGCCGCGAGCTGTTCGACGGTCATCTCCTCGTCGAGGTGTCGCTGCATCCACACCAGCACCTCGCCGACCGTGTCGCACCGTGAGCGCGGCAGGGGCCGCTCGATGTACTGGGCCTGGCCGCCGTCGCGGTGAGGCGGCACCACCATGCGGCGGGCGATGGTGTTGGCCACCTCGGGACCCTGCTCCTTGCGGACGATGTGCAGACAGGCGTCGATACCGGCGGCGGTGCCGGCCGAGGTGATCACCGGGTCCTCGTCCACGTACAGGACGTCCGGCTCGATGATCGCCCGCGGGTACTGCCGGGCCAGCTCGTCGACCTGCTGCCAGTGCACGGCGCAGCGCCGGCCGTCCAGGAGCCCGGCCGCGCCGAGCGCGAAGACACCGGAGCAGACGCTGAGCACCCGGGCCCCGCGGTCCACCACGCGGCGCAGCGCCGCGAGCAGTTCGGGCGGATAGCCGCGTACGGCGTAGGTGTCCCCGGCGGGCACGACCACCAGGTCGGCCTCTTCGAGCCGGTCGAGGCCGTACGGGGTGGAGACGGTGAACCCGGCGACATGGGTGCCGAGCGTCGGCCCCTCGGCGGAGACGACCGCGAACTCGTAGACGGGCAAGCCCTCGTCGCTGCGGTCCAGGCCGAACACCTCGCAGACAACGCCGAGTTCGAAGGGATGCACGCCGTCGAGCAGGACGGCCGCCACGTTGTTCAGCATGTCCCCAGTGTGCCGTGGAAGTGGCAGTAATTCGAGGGTGTGCGGCAGTTCTGCCACTGATGGTAAGGAGTCACCGAAGCGACACTAGTGTCCATGAACTCAGTGACGGACAACCTCGTCGGAATCCTGGCCGTTCTCGGTATCTTCACGGCCGTGGCACTCCCCTCCCTGATCGGGCTCGCGCGCGAGCGGCGCGTGGACCGTCAGCTCCGGGCCGCCGCCCGCCCCCGCCAGGAGGCCGGGCGGCCGCCGCGGCCTCACTCCTTCGTCACCACCACGGTGACCGTCCACTCCTGAAGCCCGTCGCAGGAGACCCGGGCGGGATCACTCGGACACATCGGCCGGGAGGACGTCAGCCGGACCGTTCCGGCCGAGACCGCCTTGTAGGCGGCGGACGCGTCGCCCGGCTGGAGGACGATTCCGCTGTTGGTGGCCTCCAGCCCGCCGCCGTCGGCCTTGACGGGCTTCCAGGGTTTGCGCGTGGTGCCGTCCAGGGAGACACGGATCGTCTCACCGGGTGCCAGACAGTAGGTGTCGCCGGTGTCGGCGGCGCCGAGCTCCGCCTTCGCCGTGGCGCAGTCCCGGGGGGACGGGGTGGGCGACGGCGACACGGTGCCGCTGCCGCCCGCGTCGCCTCCGCTCTGCGTGCCGCAGCCCGCGAGGAGCAGGATCAGGGCGGTGAGGGCGATGGTCCGGGTGTGGGTCGTTCGACGCATGGGGTGGCCTCCTTGCGGGTTGGACGTGTCACCGGTGGATCAGGATCCCTCTCCGCGCGACAGGGCTCCGGCCGCCCATGGCGGCCGGAGCCCTGTCACCTGTCACTCGGTCGTCCACCTGTCACCCGGTCGTCGCGGCGGTGCCGTCCACGGCCGGACCGTCCGGAGACGAACGGTCAGAAGTCCTCGTCGAGGTCGACCGTGCCCTCCACCGCGACCTGGTACGCGGACGGCCGGCGCTCGAAGAAGTTGGTGAGCTCCTGGACGCCCTGGAGCTCCATGAAGGAGAACGGGTTCTCGGAGCCGTACACCGGCGCGAAGCCCAGCCGCTGAAGGCGCTGGTCGGCGACGCACTCCAGGTACTGCCGCATCGAGTCGGTGTTCATGCCCGGCAGACCCTCACCGCACAGATCGCGCCCGAACTGCAGCTCGGCCTCGACCGCCTCGCGCAGCATGTCGGTCACCTGCTGCTGGAGCCGGTCGTCGAAGAGCTCCGGCTCCTCCTTGCGGACGGTGTCGACCACCTCGAAGGCGAAGCTCATGTGCATCGTCTCGTCGCGGAACACCCAGTTGGTGCCGGTCGCCAGGCCGTGCAGCAGACCCCGGCTGCGGAACCAGTAGACGTACGCGAAGGCCCCGTAGAAGAAGAGCCCCTCGATGCACGCGGCGAAGCAGATGAGGTTGAGCAGGAAGCGGCGGCGGTCGGCCTGGGTCTCCAGCTGGTCCAGCTTCTCCACGGAGTCCATCCACTTGAAGCAGAACTGGGCCTTCTCGCGGATGGAGGGAATGCTCTCGACGGCCGCGAAGGCCGCGGTGCGGTCCTCGGGGTCGGGCAGGTAGGTGTCGAGCAGCGTCAGATAGAACTGGACGTGCACCGCCTCCTCGAAGAGCTGACGGCTCAGGTAGAGCCGCGCCTCGGGGGAGTTGATGTGCTTGTACAGCGTCAGTACCAGGTTGTTCGCCACGATCGAGTCACCCGTCGCGAAGAACGCGACCAGCCGGCCGATCATGTGCTGCTCGCCCGGCGTCAGCTTCGCGAGGTCGGCGACGTCCGAGTGGAGGTCGACCTCCTCGACGGTCCAGGTGTTCTTGATGGCGTCCCGGTAGCGCTCGTAGAAGTCCGGGTAGCGCATGGGACGGAGGGTGAGTTCGAAGCCCGGGTCGAGCAGGTTCTTCTGGGTGTTCGTGTCGGTCATTACTGGCAGGCCTCGCAGGACTCGGGGTTTTCCAGGGAGCAGGCGACGGCGTCGGGGTCGGCCACCTGCTGGACGGGGATGGTCTTCTCGGGCTGCGCCTGGGCCTGGGCCGCGCGGGCGATGCGCGTCGCGGGACGGGACCGCAGGTAGTACGTCGTCTTCAGGCCCGACTTCCAGGCGTAGGAGTACATCGAGGAGAGCTTGCCGATGGTCGGCGTCTCCAGGAACAGGTTCAGGGACTGCGCCTGGTCCAGGAACGGGGTCCGGGCGGCGGCCATGTCGATCAGGCCGCGCTGCGGGATCTCCCACGCCGTGCGGTACAGGTCGCGGACGTCCTGCGGGACCCAGGTGAAGCCCTGCACCGAGCCGCTGGACTCGCGCAGTGCCTCGCGGGTCTGCGCGTCCCACACGCCGAGCCGCTTCAGCTCGTCCACCAGGTAGGAGTTGACCTGGAGGAACTCGCCGGAGAGGGTCTCGCGCTTGAACAGGTTCGACACCTGCGGCTCGATGCACTCGTACACGCCCGCGATGGACGCGATGGTGGCGGTGGGCGCGATCGCGAGGAGCAGCGAGTTGCGCATGCCGACCGAGGCGATCCGCTGCCGCAGGGCCGCCCAGCGCTCCGGCCAGTTCAGCTCGACGTCGAAGTGGTCCGGGTGCAGCACGCCCCGGGCGGTACGGGTCTTCTCCCAGGCCGGGAACGGGCCGATGGGGGTCTCCCCCGCACCGGAGCCTGTCGAAGGTGCTTGGGGGCGCTCGGCGAGGTCCGCGGAGGCCTCGTAGGCGGCGAGCATGATGCGCTCGGCGATCCGGGTGGACAGGGCGCGGGCCTGCGGCGAGTCGAAGGGCAGCCGCATCTTGAAGAAGACGTCCTGCAGACCCATCACGCCGAGGCCGACCGGACGCCAGCGGGAGTTGGAGCGGCCCGCCTGTTCGGTCGGGTAGAAGTTGATGTCGACGACGCGGTCGAGGAAGGTCACCGCGGTGCGGACGGTCTCGTCGAGCCGCTCCCAGTCGATGTCCTGACCGACCACGAACGCGCCCAGGTTGACCGAGCCCAGGTTGCAGACCGCCGTCTCCCCGTCGTCCGTGACCTCCAGGATCTCGGTGCACAGGTTCGAGGAGTGGACGGTGTGGCCCGGCTCCGCCGTCTGGTTGGCGGTGCGGTTGGCGGCGTCCTTGAAGGTCATCCAGCCGTTGCCGGTCTGCGCGAGGGTGCGCATCATGCGGCCGTACAGGTCGCGGGCCGGGATGGTCTTCCTGGCGAGGCCCGCCTCCTCGGCCTTGCGGTAGGCCGCGTCGAACGCGTCGCCCCACAGGTCGACCAGTTCCGGCACGTCGGAGGGGGAGAAGAGCGACCAGGTGCCGTCCTCGTTCACCCGGCGCATGAACTCGTCCGGGATCCAGTGCGCGAGGTTCAGGTTGTGCGTACGCCGGGCGTCCTCACCGGTGTTGTCGCGCAGCTCCAGGAACTCCTCGATGTCGGAGTGCCAGGTCTCCAGGTAGACCGCGGCCGCGCCCTTGCGCCGGCCGCCCTGGTTCACCGCGGCGACCGAGGCGTCGAGCGTCTTGAGGAACGGGACGATGCCGTTGGAGTGCCCGTTCGTGCCGCGGATCAGCGAACCGCGCGAGCGGATGCGGGAGTAGGACAGGCCGATGCCGCCCGCGTGCTTCGACAGGCGCGCCACCTGGTGGTAGCGGTCGTAGATGGAGTCCAGCTCGTCCAGCGGGGAGTCGAGGAGGTAGCAGGACGACATCTGGGGGTGCCGCGTACCGGAGTTGAAGAGCGTGGGGGAGGAGGGGAGGTAGTCCAGGCGGCTCATGAGCCGGTAGAGCGCGGTGACTTCGTCCACCGAGCGGGCCGTGTCGTCCTCGGCGAGGCCGGAGGCCACCCGGAGCATGAAGTGCTGGGGCGTCTCGACGACGCTGCGGGTGATCGGGTGCCGGAGCAGATAGCGGCTGTGCAGCGTGCGCAGCCCGAAGTAGCCGAAGCGGTCGTCGGCGTCCTCGGCGAAGGACGCGGCGATCAACGCGTCGAGGCGGGCCGTGTGCAGGCGGACGAACTCGGCCGTGCGGTCGGCGATCAGGCCCTCGCGGTGGCCGACGGCGACCGACTCGGAGAAGGTCGTGACGCCCTGGGAGGCGGCCTCCGCGGCGATGCTGATCGTGAGCAGGCGGGCGGCCAGCCGGGAGTAGGCGGGATCCTCGGAGATGAGCCCTGCGGCCGCCTCGGTGGCCAGTTCGCGCAGCTCGGCCTCGTCGGCGCGGGCGGACCGGCCGCGCAGCGCCGCGGCGGCGACCCGGCCGGGGTCGGCGTCGGGGAGGTCGGCGGTGAGATCCGTCAGGGTCCGCAGCAGCGCGGCTCCGGGACCGTCGGTCTCCACCGGGGCCTGCTGCGCGGTCAGTGAAGCCGGATCGGCTGGCGCGATGGTCACGTGGGACTCTCCCTCGCTCGGCACGGGGCCTTGCGGGGAGGCAGGGGGCACACGGGAGCGCTTCTGGGCAGCAGCGCACCGCGTCCACCGGCCCATTCCGCGAGGCCCGGACGTCGTCGGCACCCGGGCCGGACGGCCGGGGCGCGCTGTCGGCAGGTCCTCGGACTGACGCGAGTGCGGGCGCGTGGATACGCGAACACACACAAGTACACCGTTGCGGGACAGTTCCGGATTCGCACCGGATTCCCCTGCGGCGACAGCGACCATGAGCATACATCTTGTGCCGGGCTTCGGGAGTACCCCCACATGTTGTGTCGAGTCGGTGTCAGGGAGCGCTACGGAGCGTGCTGGAGCGTCAACTCGTAGGTGAGCGGCCGGATGTCGTCGGGCTGCGTACGAGGGCCTCGCGGCGCCCGCCCGGCACGGCGACGGGCCGCCGGCTTCCCGCCCGGCGGCCCGTCGTACGGCGCTGTCGCTTCCTGCCGGCTAGTGGCTCGCGCCCGCCGTGGCCGGGGGGAGCTCCGTCTCGACGCCGGGGTCTCCCGCGTCGGCCGTGTAGTCCCCGGGCGACGTCTCGTCGACGCCGTCCGGGGCCTTGAACGCCCGCAGGGCGAAGGTGAGGGCGACGGAGACGGCCACGTTCAGGAGGAACGCCGTCAGGCCGATGTAGCCGATCTCCCCGATGCCGGGGATCTCCTTCGAGCTGCCGCCGAAGTGCTTCTGGGTCGGCGAGGCCACCCCGTACGCGGCGATCGTGCCGTAGAGCATGCCGACGGCCCATCCGCCGAGCAGGGCCCAGCGGTGGAACCAGCGGGTGAACAGCCCGCCGACCAGCGCCGGGAACGTCTGCAGGATCCAGATGCCGCCGAGCAGCTGGAAGTTGATCGCGACGGTCTTGTCCATGGTCAGGACGAAGACCAGCGCGCCCACCTTCACCAGGAGCGAGACCAGCTTGGAGACCTGGGTCTCCTGCCGCGGGGTCGCGTCCGGCTTGATGAAGTCCTTGTAGATGTTGCGGGTGAAGAGGTTCGCGGCCGCGATGGACATGATGGCCGCCGGGACGAGTGCCCCGATGCCGATGGCGGCGAAGGCCACGCCCGCGAACCAGTCCGGGAACATGTTCTCGAAGAGCTGGGGGATGGCGAGCTGGCCGTTCTGCACCTTCACGCCGGCCGCGATCGCCATGAACCCGAGCAGGGCGAGCAGGCCCAGCATCAGCGAGTACAGCGGCAGGATCGTGGTGTTCCGGCGGATCACCTCGCGGCTGCGGCTGGACAGCGTCGCGGTGATCGAGTGCGGATACATGAACAGCGCCAGTGCGGAGCCGAGCGCGAGGGTGGCGTACGTCCACTGGCCCGCCTCGGCGGGGACGAGCCCGCCGGCGCCCGCGGCCGTGTACTTGTCGCTCGCCGCCTTGAAGATCTCGTCGAAGCCGCCGAGCTTGATCGGGATGTAGATGATGGCCACCGCGATCACGATGTAGATCAGGGTGTCCTTCACGAACGCGATCAGGGCGGGGGCCCGCAGCCCCGAGGAGTAGGTGTACGCGGCCAGCACGCCGAAGGCGATGAGGAGCGGCAGGTCCTTGACGAACCAGTTGGTGCTCTCGCCGCCGCCCACGCCCATCACGTCGAGGACGGCCTGGATGCCGACCAGCTGGAGCGCGATGTACGGCATGGTGGCCAGGATTCCGGTGACGGCCACGGCGAGGGACAGGCCCTTGGAGCCGAAGCGGCCGCGCACGAAGTCCGAGGTCGTCACATAGCCGTGCTTGTGGGAGACCGACCAGAGGCGGGGCAGGAAGGTGAAGATCAGCGGGTAGACCAGGATCGTGTACGGCACGGCGAAGAAGCCGGCCGCGCCCGCCGCGTAGATCGCCGCCGGTACGGCGACGAAGGTGTACGCCGTGTAGAGGTCGCCGCCGAGCAGGAACCAGGTCACCCAGGTGCCGAAGGACCGGCCGCCCAGGCCCCATTCGTCGAGGCTGTGTTCGTTGTCGGCCCTGCGCCAGCGCGCGGCCAGGAAGCCCATGACCGTGACGGCCAGGAAGAAGAAGACGAAGACGCCGAGGGCGACGCCGTTCACACCGTCGTTCATGCTCCGGCACCTCCCTTCACGGAGGTGCGGGCCCGCTGGTCACGCTTCCACAGCACGTACGCGGTCACGGTCAGCGCCGTGGAGAGGGGCACCCACAGCATCTGGTACCAGTAGAAGAACGGGATGCCGATGAAGACCGGGTCGGTCTTGGCGTAGGAACCGACCCACAGCATCGCCACGAAGGGCGCGAGCAGACAGATGGCGATCACCGCACGGACCGGTGTCACCACCGGTGGTTTCACTTCGGGCAGGTCTGACATGGGTCGGCTCCGTCCCCTCATCGATCACCTGGGTAACGCGCAGGCAATCTAGGGGATGGTTCCGCTTTCGGGAACCCCTGGCCGGACGGCGGGTGTGGAGGGTTCGTGAGGGTGCGCGCGGGGCCCTCATCAGGAGCGCAACCCCTCGGAGGGGTACGGATCCTGACGGCCCGTCCGGGCCCGCGCGCCACCCCGCGCGGATCAGTCCTGCGGGCGCTTGAGTCGGGCGACGAACTTGTACCGGTCTCCCCGGTACACCGACCGCACCCATTCCACCGGCTCGCCCTGCCGGTCGAGCGAGTGGCGGGAGAGCATCAGCATGGGCAGGCCCACGTCGGTGCCGAGCAGTCCGGCCTCGCGCGGGGTCGCCAGCGAGGTCTCGATGGTCTCCTCCGCCTCGGCGAGATGGACGTCGTAGACCTCGGCGAGCGCGGTGTAGAGAGAGGTGTACTTGACGAGCGACCTGCGCAGGGCGGGAAAGCGCTTGGCGGAGAGGTGGGTCGTTTCGATGGCCATCGGCTCGCCGCTCGCGAGGCGCAGCCGCTCGATGCGCAGCACCCGGCCGCCGGCCGAGATGTCGAGCAGACCGGCGAGGCTCTCGTCCGCGGTGATGTAGCCGATGTCCAGCAGCTGCGAGGTGGGTTCGAGGCCCTGGGCGCGCATGTCCTCGGTGTACGAGGTCAGTTGGAGCGCCTGGGAGACCTTCGGTTTGGCGACGAAGGTGCCCTTGCCCTGGATGCGTTCGAGGCGGCCCTCGACGACCAGCTCCTGAAGGGCCTGCCGCACCGTGGTGCGCGAAGTGTCGAACTCGGCCGCGAGAGTCCGCTCGGGCGGTACCGGCGTACCCGGCGGCAGTGTCTCCGTCATGTCGAGCAGGTGCTTCTTGAGGCGGTAGTACTTGGGCACGCGCGCGGTACGGATGGGCGCCCCACCCTCGTTCTCCGCACTGCTGACGTCGGTGCTCATGCTCTGCCTTCCCGGCTCCGGATGCCGAAGCGACCGACCTACCGTCGGCCACGGCTCACATCGTGGCACGGCTTGACGTGCGAGTGTCCCCCGCACGCTCCGTGATCCCCTCTATATACCGTCGACGTACCCGTTGGTCTAGTCCATCGCGTACAGACGGCCGCACGGGCGGCTCCGCCGCGGGCCGTGAACAGGCCCGCTGTTTATGCCGCTTACCTACTTAAAGGTCCTTGCATATGTAGGTCCCATAACGGCCGACTGGACGGGCTTACACACCCTTGACACCCCCCTAGGTCTAGGCCAAGCTCCCCGTACTGGTCTACACCATTGGTCCAGTCCCGGCCCCACGGGTGGTACACGGCGTTATGTCACCGCGGGGAGCAGGGGGGTTTGTGACATCCCTGAGGAGGGTGGCGTGAAGCGCAAGCTGATAGCCGCGATCGGTATCGCGGGCATGATGTTCTCCATCGCGGCGTGCGGGAACGACGACAAGTCCGGGGGGTCGGACAAGGGCGCGGACGCCAAGGAGCTGACGGTCTGGCTCACGGTCGACGCGCAGAACAACTGGCCCGAGCTGGTCAAGGCGGCCGACGCGGCGATCAAGGCGAAGCACCCCGGCATCAAGATCAACCACGAGTACTACGGCTGGCCGGACAAGAACACCAAGCTCGACGCGGTCCTCGCCACCGACAAGGTGCCCGACGTGGTCGAGATGGGCAACACCGAGATGCTCGGCTACATGGTCAAGGGCGCCTTCGCTCCCCTGGACGCGGCCAAGTTCGAGAACTCGGACGCCTGGCTGGACGGCCTCAAGGCCTCCGTGACCTACGACGGCAAGGCCTACGGCGTGCCGTACTACGCCGGTGGCCGCGTCGGCAACTGGCGCAAGGATGTCGCCGCCTCCGTCGGCGTGAAGACCCCGCCGAAGACGTACAAGGAGCTCACCTCCGCCCTGGACAAGATCCAGAAGAAGCAGGGCGACAAGTTCAGCGCCTGGTACCAGCCGACCCGCGACTGGTACGCGGCCATGTCCTTCGTCTACGACGCCGGCGGCTCCATCGCGAAGGAGGAGGGCGGCCAGTGGAAGGCCAATCTCTCCTCGCCCGAGTCGGTCAAGGGCCTCACCGAGTTCAAGAACGTCGTCGACTCGTACATGCACGGCGACAAGACCAAGGACGAGTCCGACCGCTACATCGTCTACGGCCAGGGCAAGTCCGGCATGATCTTCGGCGCCGCCTGGGAGGGCGCGACCGCCGAGGACCCGAAGAGCGACAAGACCGGCAAGCTCAAGGGCAACCTCGAGAACTTCGTGATGCCCGGCCCGTCCGGCAAGAACCTCCCGGTCTTCCTGGGCGGCTCCGACCTCGCCGTCCCGGTGAAGTCGAAGGCGCAGACCGTCGCCGCCGAGTGGATCAACGCGTTCACCGGCGCCAAGGGCCAGAAGGGCCTGATGGGCAAGGGCAACCTGCCCAACAACAAGACCGACCTCGCCACCCTGAAGAACGACCCGGCGACGGTCGTCCCGGCCACCGCGGCCGAGTCCAACTGGTTCGTCCCGATGGCGCCGGGCTGGGGCCAGGTCGAGAAGGCCCAGGTCCTGCAGACCATGCTGCAGAGCATCGGCACCGGCAAGAAGTCGGTCGAGGACGCCGCGAAGGAAGCGGACGCCAAGATCGACAAGGTCATCAACACCAAGTGACCTGAGTGCAGGGCCCCGTCGGTCCTCCTTCGCGGAGGGGCGGGGCCCTGCCTCCCGTACGGCCCGGCCCGGGGCTCGCCCCCGCGGCGCCCGGCCGTGCGGGCCTTCGCTTTCGTACGACCTGAGGGACCGCTGAGGAGCGCGCGATGAGTGCCGCAGACACGACCACCCCCGCCAAGGTGCCGCCTCCGCGGCAGGCACCGCCACCGGCCGCCCCCAGGGCACCACGCGTCAAGCGGACCTCGGGCACGACGGCGGCCCCCTGGGCCCTGCTCGCTCCCTGTCTGCTGATCCTCGCGGTGGTCCTCGGCTATCCGCTGGTGCGCCTGGTCACGCTCTCCTTCCAGAAGTTCGGGCAGTCCCAGCTCTGGGGCTTCCAGCCGGCCGAGTCGGTCGGCTTCGACAACTTCTCCAAGGTGCTCGGGGACAGCGAGTTCTGGGCGGTGGTCGTCCGGACGATCGTCTTCGCCGGCGGGGCCGTCATCTTCACGATGGTCATCGGCATGCTGATCGCGCTGCTCCTCCAGCGCGTCTCGGGCTGGGTGAAGACGCTCATCAACATCGTGCTGGTGGCCAGCTGGGGCATGCCCATCATCGTGGCCACCACGGTCTTCAAGTGGCTCTTCGACTCCGACTACGGCGTCTTCAACGCCCTGCTCAGCAAGCTCCCCGGCGTCGACATGATCGGCCACAACTGGTTCGCGAGCGGTCCGCAGGGCCTGGCCGTGATCATGCTGCTGGTCGTCTGGGGCGCGGTGCCGTTCGTCGTCATCACACTCAGCGCGGGACTCACCCAGGTGCCCGCGGAGCTGGAGGAGGCCGCGAGGCTCGACGGCGCGGGCGCCTGGGGCGTCTTCCGCTATGTGACGCTGCCGATCCTCAAGCCGATCATCGTGATGCTCACGACGCTCTCCGTCATCTGGGACATGGGTGTGTTCCCGCAGGTCTTCGTGATGCGCGGCGGACACCCCGAGGCCGAGTTCCAACTGCTCACCACGTACTCGTACGACCGCGCCTTCGTCGTCAACGACTACGCGCAGGGATCGGCGATCGCCCTGCTGACCGTGCTGCTGCTCCTGGGCGTGGTCGCCGTGTACATGCGTCAGATGCTGAAGATCGGAGAGGTCGAATGAGCGCCGTCGCCACGCCCGGGCGTGCGTCCGCCGCGGGGCGGAAGTCCTCCGGGCCCCGCAAGTCCAAGCTCGGCTGGAACCTGCTCGGCCTGCTGGTCTTCCTCACCGCCGGCTTCCCCGTCTACTGGATGTTCAACACGGCCTTCAAGCCGGCCAAGGACGCCATCGACCCCGACCCGAGCCTGTTCCCCACGGGGCTGACGCTCGACAACTTCCGCCGCGCGCTGGACATCGCCGACTTCTGGGGCCCGGTGGGCCGCAGCCTCGTCGTGTCGCTCGCCGTGGTCGTGATCGGCATCGTGGTGGGGATGCTGGCCGCGCTGGCCATCTCCCGCTTCGCCTTCCGCGGCCGCAAGGTCGTGATCGTCGGCATCCTGGCGGTCCAGATGGTCCCGCTGGTCGCCATGATCATCCCGGTCTTCCTGCTGCTGAACGACCTCGACCAGTACGACAAGCTCTCCGGTCTGATCATCACGTATCTGACCTTCATCCTCCCCTTCACGGTGTGGACGCTGCGCGGCTTCATCGTCAACATCCCGAAGGAGCTGGAGGAGGCGGCGATGGTCGACGGGTGCAGCCGCACGGGCGCCTTCATCCGCGTGGTCTTCCCGCTGCTGGCTCCCGGCATGGTCGCGACCTCCGTCTACGCCTTCATCCAGGCGTGGAACGAATACCTCTACGCCCTCATGCTGATGAGCCAGAAGAACCAGACCGCCACCGTCTGGCTCGGCAACTTCACCACCAAGCACGGCACCGAGTACGCCCCGATGATGGCCGGATCCACCATGATGGCCGTGCCGATCGTCGTCCTGTTCCTCCTCGTCCAGCGCAAGATGGCCGCGGGTCTGACCGCGGGCGCCGTGAAGGGATAACGCCACCCGATGACGACATTCGCCAGCGGTACAGACACCCTGACGCGCGACGCCCTCACCGTGCTCCAGCCCGGTTTCACCGGGACCACGGCCCCGGACTGGCTGCTCCGCCGCCTCGGTGAAGGCCTCGCCTCCGTCGGCCTGTTCGGCCGCAACATCGTCTCGCCCGATCAACTGGCCGCGCTGACCGCCCAGTTGCGCGTCGAACGCGACGACGTCCTCGTCGCCATCGACGAGGAGGGCGGCGACGTCACCCGCCTGGAGGTGCGCACCGGTTCGTCCTTCCCGGGCAACCACGCGCTGGGCGCCGTCGACGACGTGTCGCTCACCGAGGACGTCGCCCGTGAGCTCGGCCGCCGGCTGGCCGCGTGCGGAGTGAACCTCAACTGGGCGCCGTCCGCCGACGTGAACTCCAACCCCTCCAACCCGGTCATCGGCGTACGGTCCTTCGGCGCCGACACCGACCTGGTGGCCCGGCACACGGCCGCCTACGTCACCGGCCTCCAGGCCGCCGGCGTCGCCGCCTGCACCAAGCACTTCCCCGGCCACGGGGACACCGCGGTGGACTCCCACCACGCCCTGCCCCGGATCGACGCGGACCTGTCGGTCCTGCAGGCGCGCGAGCTCGTCCCGTTCCGGGCCGCGATCGCCGCGGGCAGCCGTGCCGTGATGAGCGCGCACATCCTCGTCCCGGCCCTGGACCCGGACCGCCCGGCCACCCTCTCCCGCCGCATCCTCACGGGCCTGCTGCGCGAGGAACTCGGCTACGACGGCCTCATCGTCACCGACGGCATGGAGATGCAGGCCATCTCCGCGACGTACGGCATCGAGCGGGGCAGCGTGCTGGCCATCGCGGCCGGCGCGGACGCCATCTGCGTCGGCGGCGGACTGGCGGACGACGACACCGTGCGCCGTCTCCGTGACGCCCTGGTCTCCGCCGTCCGCGCCGGCGAACTCCCCGAGGAACGCCTCGCGGACGCGGCGAACCGGGTGCGGGCGCTGGCCGAGTGGACGGCCGCGGCCTCCGCGATCTCCAGGACCACCACGGCCGCCTCCGGCTCGGCGGCCGGGACCGCGGGCGGTACCACCGCGGCCGCGCCGCGCGCCGCGGTGACGGGCGGGAGCGCCACCGCCCCCGGCGCGCACCGCAGGAATGGCTTGAACGGCTCGAACGCTTCGAACGCCGCGGGCGGCTCGAACGGCACGGGCGGTTCGAACGTTTCGAACGGTTCGGGCGGCTCGATCGGTTCGGGTGGCTCGAACAGTACGGGCGGGGCCGCCGATGTCGGCCTGATTGCCGCCCGGCGCGCGCTCACCGTGACGCGCTCGGCGTCGTACACCCCGCTCACCGAGGCCCCCTTCGTCGCCGCGCTCACCCCGGTGGCGAACATCGCCGTCGGTGACGAGACTCCCTGGGGTGTGGCCGCGGAGCTGGCCCGGCTGCTTCCCGGCACCGAGACCGGCAGCTTCACCGGCGACGACGCGGGCTCCTCGGCCCTCGCCGCCGCTGGCGCGCGGCCCCTCGTCGCGGTCGTCCGCGACGAACACCGTCATCCCTGGATGGCGGCTGCCCTCGACACCCTCCTCGCGTCCCGCCCCGACACCGTCGTGGTCGAGATGGGCGTTCCCCAGTCGGCGCCCCGGGGCGCCCTGCACATCGCCACCCACGGCGCGGCACGGGTGTGCGGCCAGGCGGCGGCGGAGGTCATCGCGGGGGAGTAGCGGGCCGCCCCCGGGGCCACACGCACGGATGCCGGGCCTCCCCAGGGAGGCCCGGCATCCGTGCGTTCACCGCTCGGGGTGCGCTCGCGGCACCGAACCTGACGCCGGACCGAGGAGCACGATCCGCGAAGGCCGGGCATGATCCGCGAAGCCCGGGCACGATTCGTGCGGCCCGGGCATGATCCGTGCGGCCCGGCGCGGCCCGGCGCGGCCAGGGAGGCCGGGCGCGGGCCGGGTGGCCGCAGGCCCTAGATGCCCTGCCAGTCCGGCTTGGCGGCGAACGTGTGGCGGAAGTAGTCCGCGAGCTTCAGCTTGGACGCGGCGGCGTCGTCGACGACCACGGTCGCGTGCGGGTGCAACTGCAACGCCGATGCCGGGCAGACCGCCGCGACCGGCCCCTCGACGGTCGCCGCCACCGCGTCCGCCTTGCCCTCGCCGGTGGCGAGCAGCACGAGGTGCCGAGCCTCCAGGATCGTGCCGATGCCCTGCGTGATGACGTGGTGCGGCACCTGCTCGATGTCGCCGTCGAAGAACCGCGCGTTGTCCACCCGGGTCTGCTCGGTCAGCGTCTTGATGCGGGTCCGCGAGGCGAGCGAGGAGCACGGCTCGTTGAACCCGATGTGCCCGTCCGTCCCGATCCCCAGCAGCTGGAGGTCGACCCCGCCGGCGGCTGTCAGTGCCTTGTCGTACGCCTCGCACGCGGCCTGGACGTCCGTCGCGGTGCCGTCGGGCCCCATGAACGCGTCCATGCCGAGGCCCAGCGGTTCCAGCACCTCACGGCGCAGGACGGAGCGGTAGGACTCGGGGTGCTCGGCGGGCAGCCCCACGTACTCGTCGAGCTGCGCGATGCGCGCGCCCGAGGCGTCCACGGCACCGGAACCCGCTCGGGCCGCCAGCGCCTGGTAGATGGGCAGCGGCGTCGAGCCGGTGGCCACGCCGAGCAGGGCGTCGGGCTTGCGCCTGAGCAGTTCCGCCATGGCCTCGGCGATCAGCTCGCCGCCTGCCTTGGCGTCCGGGACGATGACAACTTCCACGCTGGGCCTGCCGATCTGGAGAGGGGACTCAGGGGACTCAACTGGAACCCGAAGGGCATGTGGTATAGACCAATCTAGCAGAGCGTCACCCTCCCGTCGCCCCGACGGGCCATGGCGCGCTTCCCTTGTGCTCCCGGGAAGGGGGCCCGCGCCTCCGGACCGGCCCCGGACGCGCTCATCCGGCAACTCCGCCCGTTCACGAACCGAAGCGGGATAGTCTGGCGGATGCTCCTGGTGTTGGATAAGCGGACAGCGAAGAACATCGGCGGGCGCACGGGCTGCGGACACATGGACGCGAGACCATGGTCTAGTCCACAATGCTTTGAGAAACTGAACAAACCTCCGTCTTCCCCGCACAGGAAGGCGGACCGAGGAACCGGCGCTCTCTGCCCTGACTGCTCCGGCTCCTCTCCTCGGCCGACCGGGACCGCACACCCCACGGCCGATGTTGCTCCGGGCTGCGGTGCCGGGAGGGCTGAGGGTCCCTCCCAGGCGCCGCGGCCCGCGGGTGTTTCCGGGGCCCTGTGGCGCCGCTGGGCGCCCCGCGCGGGTGGCTGATTTCGGGACCTGTCGGATCCGCCGGGTACGCTCGCACACGTGCCCTCCATGAACGACCTCGTACGCCAGCACACCGCCCTCGGTGATTCCGATCTCGAGTGGCTGCATCTGCTGGTCTCGGAGTGGCAGTTGCTCTCCGACCTCTCCTTCGCCGACCTCGTGCTGTGGGTTCCCACGCGCGACGGCACCCGCTATGTCTCGGTCGCGCAGATGCGCCCCAACACGGGGCCCACCTCGTATCAGGACGACATGGTCGGCCATCTCGTCCCGCGCGGACGCCGCCCCCTGCTGGACGCGGCGCTCGACGAGGGCCGGATCGTGCGCGAGGGCGACCCCGAGTGGCGCGAGGAGGTCCCGGTCCGGGTCGAGTCCATTCCCGTACGCCGTGAGGGCCGTGTCCTCGGTGTCATCGCCCGCAACACCAACCTGCTCACCGTGCGCACCCCGAGCCGCCTCGAACTGACGTATCTGCAGAGCGCCTCCGACCTCGCGCAGATGATCGCCGCCGGCACCTTCCCGTTCCCCGACCAGCAGGTCGACATGGACGCCTCGCCGCGGGTCGGCGACGGACTGATCCGTCTCGACGCGGACGGCGTCGTCCAGTACGCCTCACCGAACGCGCTCTCCGCGTACCACCGCCTGGGCCTGGCCACCGACCTGGTGGGCTGCGAACTCGGTTCCACGACAGCCGAACTCGCCCCGTCCCGGGGCCCGGTGGACGAGGCGCTGTCCAAGGTGGCCAGCGGCTGGGCACCCCGCGAGTTCGAGATCGAGAGCGCCGAGGGCGTGATCCAGCTGCGGGCGATCCCGCTCAAGCCCAAGGGCACCCGCGTCGGTTCCCTGGTCCTGCTCCGTGACGTGACCGAACTGCGACGCCGCGAGCGCGAGTTGATCACCAAGGACGCCACCATCCGGGAGATCCATCACCGGGTGAAGAACAACCTCCAGACGGTGGCGGCCCTGCTGCGGCTCCAGGCCCGCCGCATCGACTCGGACCGCGGCCGGGAAGCCCTGGAGGAAGCCGTGCGCCGGGTCGGTTCGATCGCCATCGTGCACGAGACGCTCTCCCAGAACCTCGACGAGCGGGTGGAGTTCGACGAGATCGCGGACCGGGTGCTCGCCATGGTCGCCGAGATCTCACCCGGCAAGGTCACCGGCCGGCGCACCGGACGCTTCGGCATCCTGGACGCCGAGGTCGCGACCCCGCTCTCCATGGTCCTCACCGAGATCCTCCAGAACGCGCTGGAGCACGGCTTCCGCGAGGGCGACCGGGGCACCGTCGAGGTCTCCGCGGTGCGCGGCGGCACCTCCAAGGATGCCCGTCTGCTGGTCACCGTCCAGGACGACGGGGTCGGACTGCCCGAGGGCTTCGACCCGCACCGCTCGGGCAACCTCGGCCTGCAGATCGTACGGACGCTGGTGGAGGGCGAGTTGGGCGGCACCTTCGACATGGTCGCCGCTCCGGAGCGCGGCACTCAGGTGCTCCTGGACATCCCGGTGGTCGTACCCAAGTAGCCGGCCCGGACAAATGCCCGCACAAGTGCGGGGGCAGCCGATGCCCATGAGCGACCGTCACTCACTGTGACCGGCATCGGACGCCAAGGGCGACGAACGCCCGGACGCGGACAGCAATGAGCCCCGGACCACCAGGTGGTCCGGGGCTGAAAGCTCGTTGCATCAAGCGCATCGGGGTACTGCGCGCTGCGGCTCGGGGGCGGGAGTTGCGTACTCGCTGTACGCGCCGCCAAGCTCAGGCTCGTGCGGGGTGGAACGTCAGGCGGTGGCCTGACGAGCTCGGTTGCGGGCGGCACGGCGCTTCATTGCGCGGCGCTCGTCCTCGCTGAGGCCACCCCAGACGCCGGAGTCCTGGCCGGACTCGAGCGCCCACTGCAGACACTGCTCCATGACGGGGCAGCGGCGACAGACGGCCTTGGCTTCCTCGATCTGCAGCAGCGCAGGACCGGTGTTGCCGATGGGGAAGAAGAGCTCGGGGTCTTCCTCGCGGCAAACGGCGTTGTGACGCCAGTCCATGGCTGCTACCTCTCCTTGGTATTACATGCACGTTGCTTGTGAATGTGAACGCTTTCACGAATCCCTCAACAAGTGAAGGGCCGACAACCAGACGGACTGGTGTGGTCCTGTGATTTGAGGAGGGGTTCCGGTGCTCTGTGGGGCCGATGTTGCGGGCCGCCCCGAGCGCCACGTAGAGACTCGCAAACCTCAGCGGCGGATACAACCCCTTCTGAAAAGTTTTTTTTGATTCCTCGGTGTCGGCTGGGTCACAGCCGTACTTCCATGGGGTGGTCCCTGGCCTAAACGTTCGAGTGAAAGGATTTTGGCCCCTTCCACTCACACAATCACACGCAGTGCACGGCGTACGCCTGTGAACGTCACGCTGGTACGCAGTCCCAGATGGTCGCCGTCCATCTGAAGGGGCAGTGGCACCTTGGAATGCAAGGTGAAGTCCGTCAGGTCATGCAGAGAGACGGCGTGCTTGCCCTGGGGGCCGCGTGCGGGGGACGAAGTGAGCAACTGGGTGGCATACCGGGCAACCGAGGCCGTCGACATGCGGCTGAGGGCGAGTACGTCGAGTCCGGTATCGAACGAGGCCTTAGGTGCCGCGTACACCGGACGATTGCCGAGAAACGTCCACGGCGCGGTGTTGCAGATGATGGACAGGACCAGATCGGTGACCGGGTCCGCGCCGGGGCGTTCCAGGGTGATCGTTCCGTGCCGGCGGTGAGGTTCGTCCAAAAACTGGCGTACCACTTGGCGGAGATACAGCGCATGGGTGGAACGGCGGCCGCGTTCGCGCTGCTGCTCGACCCGCCCCACCACACCCGCGTCGAAGCCGAGGCCGGCGCAGAAGGTGAACCAGCGGGAGGGCACGGCCTCGTCCTCCGTGCCCGGAGTCCCCGCGGCGAGGCCGAGGCCGACCGTGCGCTCGCGCTCCTCGCGCAGCGCGTCCAGCAGGGCGCCGGTCGCCTCCACGGCGTCGTTCGGCAGGCCGAGGGCGCGGGCGAAGACATTGGTGGAGCCGCCGGGGACCACGGCGAGGCGGGGGAGGCTTTCCGGGTCGGGGCCCCGGTGGAGAAGACCGTTCACGACCTCGTTGACCGTGCCGTCCCCGCCGAGGGCCACGACCAGGTCTATGTCGTCGCTGTCCGCGGCCTGCCGCCCGAGGTCCCGGGCGTGCCCGCGGTACTCGGTGGTGACCGCCTCCAGCTTCATCTCGCTGGCCAGTGCGTGGATCAAGACGTCACGCGTCCGCGCACTTGTGGTGGTTGCTGCCGGATTGACCACGAGGAGTGCACGCATGCGATGCAGCGTACCTACTGGGTGGTACTCGGCCCAGACCGAGGTAGGGATCGAGTAAGAGGTTCCAGGGTGAGCGGGGACGTGGCCATGGATCGGCGCGAGCCCCGGGACCGGGCGGTACCCGGCCCCCGGGGCGCCCGGCGGTCCGGGGCCGACGGCTACTCTTCAGGAGTGAGCCGAGAGCAGAATCCCACCCCCGACGCCCCCCTCGCCGAACCCCGTCCCGGGCGGCTGACCGCCGCGGCGGCGCTGGCCGCGCTGGAGGGGACCGCCCTCGTGGCGGGCGGCGTCTGCGTCCTCGTCCTCGGACTCACCGGCGACCCCGACAACCGGCAGCAGGCCGTCACCGGCGGCCTCACGCTGATCGTGCTCGCGCTGCTGCCGCTGCTCGCCGCGCGCGGACTGCTGCTGCGCCGCGGCTGGAGCCGGGGCCCGGCCCTCATCACCCAGATCATGGCGCTGCCGGTCGCCTACACCCTGCTCCAGGCCGACAGCGTCGCGATCCCCGCCGGCATCGCCCTCGCGGCCGTCGCGGTGGCGGCCCTGGTGCTGCTGCTGAACCCGGCAACGACACGGGCCCTCGGAATCCGAGGGCCCGGCGGCGACGTACAGGACGAGAAGTAGGCGGTTCTCACTCCTCGACGAGGAGCTTCTCCCGCAGCTGGGCCAGGGTCCGGGCCAGCAGTCGCGAGACGTGCATCTGCGAGATGCCGACCTCTTGCGCGATCTGCGACTGCGTCATGTTGCCGAAGAAGCGAAGGAGCAGGATCCGCTTCTCCCGCGGCGGCAGGTCCTCCAGGAGCGGCTTCAGCGACTCCCGGTACTCGACGCCCTCCAGCGCCTCGTCCTCGGCGCCCAGGGTGTCCGCGACGGCCGGGGACTCGTCGTCCGTGTCGGGGACGTCCAGGGACAGCGTGGAGTACGCGTTGGCGGACTCCAGGCCCTCCAGGACCTCCTCCTCAGAGATGGCCAGCTTCTCGGCCAGCTCGTGGACCGTCGGTGAGCGGCCGTGCAGCTGGGAGAGCTCGGCGGTCGCCGTGGTCAGAGCCAGCCGCAGCTCCTGGAGGCGACGCGGGACGCGCACCGCCCAGCCCTTGTCACGGAAGTGCCGCTTGATCTCGCCGACCACCGTAGGGGTCGCGTAGGTCGAGAACTCGACGCCGCGCTCCGGGTCGAACCGGTCGACCGACTTGATCAGCCCGATCGTCGCGACCTGGGTGAGGTCGTCCAGCGGCTCACCGCGGTTGCGGAAGCGGCGCGCGAGGTGCTCGACGAGCGGCAGATGCATGCGGACCAGCTGATTGCGCAGCTCCGCGTACTCGGCGCTGCCGTCCTGCAGCTTGCGCAGCTCGATGAACATGGCCCGGGCCCCACTGCGGTCCTGCGGGTCGTGCCGGATGTACTGGGCGCTCGGCCCGTGCTGGACCGGCTGGGCGCTCGGCCCGTGCTGGACCGGCTGGGCGCTCGGCCCGTGCTGCGCGCCCTGCACGTTCTGCTCCGCGTTTCGCTCGTGCTCGCTCATAGTCCCGCCCGTCACCATTCCCCGAGCTCGCGGCTCTTCCCCCGTGTCCTCGGCTGCGCTCGAACCGGGGGGACCTCCCCGGACGGGGGAGGCGACCCCCAGCTGCGCTGCGGCTGCCGAGGAGACGCCGTTCTCCGGATGCGGCCGGGCCTGTTCGGGGATGCCGTCGACGCCGTCCGCCGTGTGCCGCGGCCCGTCGAGGCCGTCGACGCGCTCCGCGGGAGGCTCCCGTGTGCCGCGTTCTTCGTCCCGCACCGGCCCGTCCCCGTTCCTCACGCCGGCCCGGGTCCCGCGCCGCGCTGTTTGTAGAGGCTGATCGAAACGGTCTTGTCCTCGGCGACGGTGGAGTCGACCTTGCCCGCGAGGGCCGAGAGGACGGTCCACGCGAAGGTGTCACGTGACGGAGCGTGACCGTCCGTGGTCGGCGCCGAGACCGTGACCTCCAGTGAGTCGTCGATGAGCCGGAAGACACAACTGAGCACCGAACCGGGGACGGCCTGCTGCAGCAGGATCGCGCAGGCCTCGTCCACCGCGATGCGCAGGTCCTCGATCTCGTCGAGGGTGAAGTCCAAACGGGCTGCCAGCCCGGCCGTGGCCGTGCGAAGTACCGACAGGTAGGCACCCGCGGCCGGCAGCCGGACTTCCACGAAGTCCTTCGTCGCGGGCTCGCCTGCGATCTGGGACACCCTCACCTCCATGGTGGTACAAGCTCATTCGAGCTCTTTCGGGGGCCGAGGGTCGCCCCCCGGGGTAACGCGCTACGTCGTTCAGCGGTGACGCTACCGCGCTCCCGACTTTCCTGTCCTGGGGACCCCGTCCCTTGCTGTCACTCATAGTAAGCCTATGAGTACGGACAGTGGCTAGGGGTCTGCGGCCCCAAATAGGAAGAGCGCGCGCCGGGTTGACGTACCCAGACGTCAGACGGTCGAACCGTCCGGATCCTGAGTCACGCGCGTACGTGATCCACGGCTCAGACCAGTACGTGGTCCACGAAACACCAACGCCAGTTCTCCCCCGGCTCGAACGTGCGCATGATCGGATGTCCGGTGTCCTTGTGGTGCTCCGTCGCGTGCCGCAGCGGTGAGGAGTCGCAACAGGCGAGATGTCCGCACTCCAGGCACAGCCGGAGCTGCACCGGGTGGGTGCCGGCCGCCACGCACTCCAGGCAGGTTTCGCTGCGGGGCCCGGGTTCGGGCTGCGGCAGCGCGTCGGCGTGCGTGCACTGTTTCATGATTGCCAGGTTACGTCGGGTGTGCGGGATGCCGCGCGAAAAAGAGGGCGGGCGGAAGACGATGCACGTGTTGCCACTGTTGTTGCTGGTCGCGGGGAGCGCGGCGGTCGCCGGCGCCGCCCGCCGTACTCCGGTTCCGGCGCCCCTGCTGCTCGTCGCCGTGGGCCTGATCGTCTCGTACATCCCCGGAGTGCCTCCGTACGAACTCGACCCCGAAGTCGTCCTCCCGCTGCTGCTGCCCCCGCTGCTGTACACGGCGGCCACCGACAGCTCCTACCTCGACCTGAGGGCCCAGTTGAGGCCCGTCGCGCTCCTGTCGGTGGGCTACGTCCTCTTCGCGACCCTCGTGGTCGGCTGGGTCACCTATCTGCTCGTGCCGAGCCTGCCGCTCACCGCGGCACTGGTGCTGGGCGCCGTGGTCGCGCCGCCGGACGCGGTGGCCGCGACGGCGGTGGCGCGCCGGGTGGGGCTGCCCTCACGGATCACCACGATCCTGCAGGGCGAGTCGCTGGTGAACGACGCGACCGCGATCACCGCCTACAAGGTGGCGCTCGCCGCGGCGGTCGGCGAGGGCGCGACCTGGGCGGGCGGCATCCGCGAGTTCCTGCTCGCGGCGGTCGGCGGGGTGGTCGTCGGACTCGTGCTGATGATCCCCATCCACTGGCTGCGCACCCACATGAACGAAGCGCTCCTGCAGAACACCCTCTCCCTGCTGATCCCCTTCGTCGCCTACGGCGTCGCCGAGTGGTTCGACGCCTCCGGCGTGCTCGCGGTCGTCGTCGTCGCGCTCTACCTCGGACACCGCTCCTGGGAGGTGGACTTCGCGACCCGGCTCCAGGAGGAGGCGGTCTGGAAGATGGTCGCGTTCGTCCTGGAGTCCGCGGTGTTCGCGCTGATCGGACTGCAGCTGCCCGTCGTCCTGAAGGGCCTCGGGGCGTACTCGGGCACGACTGCCGCCTGGTACGCGATCGCCCTCTTCCTCGTCGTCGTCGCGGCCCGCTTCGTGTGGGTCTACCCCGCCACCTTCCTGCCCCGCATCTTCTCGGCGCGCATCCGCGAACGCGAGGACAACCCCACCTGGAAGGCGCCGTTCGTCATCGGCTGGGCCGGCATGCGCGGCGTCGTCTCGCTCGCCATCGCCTTCTCCATCCCGCTCACCGTGCACGGCGGCGGCCCCTTCCCCGGTCGCAACCTGATCCTCTTCCTGACCTTCACCACCGTCATCGGCACCCTGGTCGTCCAAGGCTTGACGCTGCCCCCGCTGATCCGGCTGCTGAAACTTCCGGGACGCGACACACAGGCCGAGACGCTCGCCGAGGCCAACGCCCAGGCGCAGGCCTCCCGCGCCGCCGAGCAGCGCCTCGACGAACTCCTCGCCGACGAGCGCAACGCACTGCCCCCGCCGCTCGCCGAGCGGCTGCGCACCGTCCTTGAGCGGCGCCGCAACGCCGTCTGGGAGCGGCTCGGCGCGGTCAACCCGGTCACCGGCGAGACCGCCGACGACACCTACCGCCGCCTCTCCCGCGAGATGATCGGCGCCGAGCGCGAGGTCTTCGTCAAGCTGCGCGACTACCGCTACATCGACGACGAGATGCTGCGCACGCTGCTGCGCCGACTGGACCTGGAGGAGGCGGCGGCCTACCGGGAGGCGGCCTGAGGCCCGGTCCCCGCGGCGGGGAACGGCGCACCGGTGATCACCGCCGCCACCGTCGTGCCGCGCGGAAACGCGCCCTCCTCGGCGAGGGCGACAAGTCCGTACAGCATCTTGGCGACATAGAGACGTTCGACGGGCAGCCCGTGGCGCTGCTCGAAGTCCTCCGCGAAGGCGTCGAGTTCGGGAGTGGTGCGGGCGTAGCCGCCGAAGTGGAAGCGGTCGTCGAGGGACCAGGTTCCGCGCCGGGCACCGAAGGCGGCCGTCTGCAGGGCCGTCGTGTCGGCGTCCAGGAACCCGCCTCTGAGCACCGGGAAGCCGAGGGCGCGCTGGTCGGGTGCGAGGCCCGCGGCCAGGCCCGCGAGGGTGCCGCCGGTACCGCAGGCGAGGGCGGCCACGTCGATGCCGCCATGGTCGCGCAGCTCCTCGCCGAGCGCCCGGCAGCCGCGCACGGCGAGGGCGTTGCTGCCGCCCTCGGGCACCACGTACGCGTCCTCGGTGTCCGTCGAGCGCAGGATCCCGGCCAGCGTCCGCGGCTCCGTCTTGCGGCGATAGGTCGACCTGTCGACGAAGTGCAGGCGCATGCCGTCGGCCGCGCAGCGGGCGAGCGAGGAGTTGAGGGGGCGGTCCGCCAGCTCCTGGCCGCGGACCACACCGAGGGTCGGCAGGCTCAGCAGGCGGCCGGCCGCGGCGGTGGCGCGCAGATGGTTCGAGTAGGCCCCGCCGAAGGTGACCAGGGTGCGGCCCGCCGCCGCTTCGAGGTTCGGCGTCAGCTTGCGCCACTTGTTGCCGATCAGCTCCGGGTGGATCAGATCGTCCCGCTTCAGCAGCAGACGGACGCCGTGGCGCGCGAAGCGCCCGTCCACGGCCTCCCGAAGCGGCGACGGAAGCCGCGGCCGGGGGCCTGCCGGGCCGAGCGCTTCGGCCGCTCCCGGCGCGCCGGGAGCGGCGGCGGGATCCGGGGCATCGGGGCTGCTCACGCTCTCATTGTCGGACACCTGTCCGGGGACGGCCGGACACCGGGGTGGTCCGCGGTGCCGGCCGCTCATGGCGCGCGCTCGGTCGGGCCTCGCGATTCAGACGCGGGGTTCGGCCCCTTGCTTCATGCGCTCACTTCAGCAGCTCGCGGACGCGCCCCCGCAGGAAGCTCATCGTGAATCCTCGCGGGTCCACCTTTCCGGGCTGCCATTCCAAGTGGCCGATGACCGAGCGCTCCGTCCAGCCGTAGTGCCGGCAGATCGCGGCGGAGACCTTGGCGATGGCGTCGAGCTGCGCCTCGGGCCACGGGTCCTTGCCGTCGCCGAGGTTCTCGCACTCGAAGCCGTAGAAGTGGCGGTTGCCGTCGGTGTTCGCCTCGTTGTCGTGCGGAAGCGCCTTCTCGGCGATCACCGCGCGCAGCACGTCGTCGTCCCCGAGGCCCGCGTGGTTGGCCCGGCCGTAGCCGACCAGGTGGAGGACGCCGTCCTTGGCGATGACGCCGTGGCACAGCGGCCCGGGCAGGTCCCCGTGGCCCTCGCGGCAGATCCCGACCGTTCGCTCGGTGCCCGAGGTCACCGTGTGGTGGATCATCACGCCGTGCACCGGCCCCCACGGGCCCTTGTGATTGCGGTTGTGATGCTTCCAGTCGCCGACCTCGACGACATGGACGCCTTCCTCCCTGATCCGGTCCAGGAAGCTGCCCGCGGACATGGGCGAGGCCATGGCCGCCTCCTTCGCGCTGCGCGCCGGCCACCTTGCGCGGCCGTCTCGTATCGCAGCTTCTATCGCCGACCGGGCCGCCGGACCCACCCGTTCGCACGGCGTGCGAGCCGATCCGGTCAGTCGCGGAGGAACCGGTCAGGACCGGAGGAAAGCATCTCCGCGGGCGGCGGCGCGGTTCTCGGGCGTCGAAGAGGCCGGACCGTGGAGCCTCCCCGGCCGGCGGGCGGCGACGGCTCGACAGAATCACCCTCTCTGCCCAGGTCCGGGGTGATCCATTCCCCCTCATTCGTGTAATAGCACCAGCACGCTCTGTGATGAAAGGCTTGTTCCGCAAGATCAGTGCACGACCGGGAGGGCAATTTTCATGTCGGTAGGCGAAGAGGTCCGCGCGGAGCAGAACCGTCCGCAGCAGAGTCTCGGCACATCAGCCGCGCGGAACCTGGCCACCACCACCAAGTCCGCGCCACAGATGCAGGAGATCAGCTCACGGTGGCTGCTGCGCATGCTTCCGTGGGTGAACGTGCAGGGTGGCACGTACCGCGTGAACCGGCGGCTCAGTTACTCCGTGGGCGACGGTCGCGTCACGTTCGTCAAGACCGGCGACCGTGTCCAGGTGATCCCCGCGGAGCTCGGCGAACTGTCCGTACTGCGGTCGTACGAGGATCTGGAGGTGCTGGGCGAGCTCGCCCAGCGGTGCCAGCAGCGGGAGTTCGGCCCGGGGGAGGTGCTGGCCTCGTTCGGCAGCCAGGCCGACGAGGTGTTCCTGCTGGCGCACGGCAAGGTCGAGAAGATCGGTACCGGCCCCTACGGAGACGACGCGGTGCTCGGTGTCCTCGCCGACGGCGCGTACTTCGGCGAGCAGGCGCTCATCGACCCGGAGGCCATCTGGGAGTACACGGCCCGCGCGGTGACGGCGGTCACCGTGCTCGCGCTGCCCCGCCAGGACCTCGAACAGGTGGCGGAGCGCTCCGATTCGCTGCGGGAGCATCTCACGGACCTGCGTGCGATTCCCTCGCAGCGCACCAACAAGTACGGCGAGAAGGAGATCGACCTCGCGGCAGGACACACCGGTGAACAGGACATCCCGGGCACCTTCGTGGACTACGACGCCGCACCCCGCGAGTACGAACTGAGCATCGCCCAGACCGTCCTGCGCCTGCACACGCGCGTGGCCGACCTCTACAACCAGCCGATGAACCAGACCGAGCAGCAGTTGCGGCTCACCGTGGAGGCGTTGAAGGAGCGCCAGGAGCACGAGCTCATCAACAACCGCGAGTTCGGCATGCTCAACAACTGCGAGTACGACCAGCGGCTCCAGCCCCACGACGGCGTGCCGAGCCCCGACGACATGGACGAGCTGCTCAGCCGCCGGCGCGGCACCAAACTGTTCCTCGCCCACCCGCGCGCGATCTCCGCGTTCGGCCGCGAACTGAACAAGCGCGGACTCGTCCCCGAGACCATCGAGATGGGCGGCAACCGCATCCCGACCTGGCGCGGGGTACCGATCTTCCCGTGCAACAAGATCCCGGTCAGCGACGCCCGTACGACCTCGATCATCGCCATGCGCACCGGCGAGGCCGAGCAGGGAGTCGTCGGGCTCCAGCAGGCCGGTATCCCGGACGAGATCGAGCCGAGCCTGTCGGTGCGCTTCATGGGCATCAACGAACAGGCGATCATCTCCTACCTGGTGACGGCGTACTACTCGGCCGCGGTGCTCGTGCCGGACGCCCTCGGCATCCTGGAGAACGTCGAGATCGGCCGCTGGCGGTGACGTTCCGCGAAGCGGAGCCCGTCGTGTTCCCCTCCCCCTGGGCGGGAACGCGACGGGGGTGCGCGCCCGGCGGCCGTTCGGCGACCGTCGGCCGACGGTCCGGTGCGATCGCGCAGGTGATCGCATGACGACGGAGACGCAGCAGGGTCCGGCCGGAATTCCGAACGGGCGGCGCCCGGCCGGGGCTCCGGACAGGCGAAGTGCCGGCGGGAGACCCATGGGAGGGGAGGGCACGTCGAACCCGCTCGACGCGCAGGAGGCCGCGGGCATCCTGGAGCGCGCCCGGGCGTCCGTCGACCCCGAACTGCGCAGGGCCATCGACTCGCTGCCGGGCTCGATGCGCCGGATCGCGCTGTACCACTTCGGCTGGGAGCAGGCGGACGGCACTCCGGCGGCGGGGAACCCCGGCAAGGCCATCCGGCCCGCGCTCGTGCTGACCGCGGTCCAGGCGCTCGGCGGACAGCACGCGACGGCCGTACGCGCGGCCGCCGCGGTGGAGCTGATCCACAACTTCACCCTGCTGCACGACGACGTGATGGACCGGGACACCACCCGCAGACACCGTCCCACCGCGTGGACCGTGTTCGGCGACGCCGACGCGATCCTCGCCGGGGACGCCCTGCAGGCGCTTGCCCAGCGGCTGCTCGCCGAGGACCCGCACCCCGCGTCCTCGCCGGCCGCCGCGCGGCTCGCGGGCTGCGTCGTCGAACTGTGCGCCGGACAGCACACGGACACGGCCATGGAGCGGCTCGGCCCCGGCGAGGTCACCCTCGACGCGTGCCTGGCCATGGCCGAGGCGAAGACCGGCGCCCTGCTCGGCAGCGCCTGTGCCATCGGGGGGTTGTACGCGGGGGCGGACGCCGAGGACGTAGAGGCGCTCGACGCGTTCGGCCGGGAGGCCGGGCTCGCCTTCCAGCTGATCGACGACGTGATCGGGATCTGGGGGGACCCGAGCCGCACCGGCAAACCGGCCGGGGCGGACCTCGCCGCCCGCAAGAAGTCGCTGCCCGTGGTCGCCGCGCTCACCTCGGGCACCCCGGCGGCCGCGGAGCTGGCCGAGTTGTACGCGGCGCCTTACCGGGAAGGAGAGTTGGAGCGCACGGCGCTCGCCGTCGAGCGTGCGGGAGGGCGCGACTGGGCGCAGGTCCAGGCGGCCGACCGGATGTCCCGGGCGATGCACGAACTGTCCCGGGCTGTCCCCGACCCCGAGGCCGCGGGCGGTCTTCTCGCCCTCGCCGAGTTCGTCACCCGGCGCAGCACCTGACCGGCCCGGCCGGTCGAAGACCCCGGAGTCCCGGGCACCGTACGGCACCTGACATCCGTACGGTGCCGGGCTCCGGAGAGCGGGCCCCGCACATCCCCACGGTGTGCGGGGCCCGCGCCTTCGCACATGCCGGACCGCACAGCCGCCCACGCCACGCGTGTTGTTCCCCGTGCCACGCGTGCCGCCGCCGCGCCCGGCGCCCTCGCTGCCGAGCCCCGGCCCCCGCGCCCGCGAGCATCCGGATCTTCCGGGCGCCGGACATCCGGCCGCCCCCACCCCTCGGGCACCCGGGGTCGGTCCGTCGGCTCCGGGGCGCATTAGGCTCAACCGCCGTACGGTCAAGGCTGGTTGGGGCGAAGGGTGGGGCGGGTCATGGGTGTGGCGATACGGGTGGCGGGCGAGGCGGACCGGGAGCTGGTCGTCCGGCTGCTGGACGAGGCGTTCCAGGACGATCCGGTGAGCAACTGGGTCTTCCCGGACCGGGCGCACCGCCGTGCGACGCACCCCAAGCTGATGGCGGCCTTCACCGACGTGGTGCTCGCGGAGGGGCGTGTGGACCTGGCCGAGGACGGTTCGGCGTGCGCCCTGTGGCTGTCCCTCCCCGACGGCGGTCATGAGGACGCGGTGGAGGGCGACGGTGCGGACGAGGACGGCCCCGCGCACCTGCGCGCGGCTGTCGACCCGGACAATGAACGGGTCGAGCTGATCGGCCGGCTCACGGCGGATGTCCACCCCGTGGGACGCGCCCACGCGTACTTGTGGATGATCGGCGTGGCGCCGGAGCGCCAGGGCGAGGGGCTCGGCAGCGCGCTCATCGAGTCGGTCCTCGAACGCTGCGACCGCGAGGGCCTGGCCGCGTATCTGGAGGCGAGCAACGACCGCAGCCGCGCGCTGTACGAACGGCTCGGCTTCGTGCTCACGGGCCGTCCCCTCGACCTGCCGGAGGGTCCGCGGATGTGGCCGATGTGGCGCGACCCTCGCCCCGGTGGCCGGTCCTCCCAGCTCTAGATCCCGGCCCGCCCCGCCCGCTTCCGGCGCCCCCGCCGCCTGTGCCCCGACGGCCTGCCCCTCGGCGGCCTGCACCACCGACGGCCTGGAGACCCGGACCCCGACCTCGACCCGGACCCCGACCCCGACCCCGACCATCGTCCCGGAGGCCTAGGCCTCCGGGACGATGGTCGACACGATCTTTTCGAGCAGGGCGTCCGGTACGGCGACGCCCGGCAGGGCGTCGTCCAGCACCCCGGGCAGGGTCAGGTGTTCCAGGAGCAGCCCGAGCACCGCGAGGTAGAGGACGACCACGGTCTCGTCGCCGCCCGGCAGCGCCGCGTCCCGGTGGAACCCCATGGCCTGATCCAGGTCACCGCGCACCGACGCGGTGTACGAGGTGCGCAGGGCGGGGCGGCGGGTGGCCTCCAGGCGCATCTCGAACAGGGCGAGATACCCGGTGCGGTCACGGGTCGCTCGGGCCAGCAGGTCGCGCATGAACTCCAGGACCAGGGCCCGGTTCCGGGCTCCCTTCAGCAGATCGGCCAGCACCGCCGGGTCCGGGGCCAGGCGCCGGTGGAGGTGGGCGTCGATCTGGTGGAGCAGGTCGTCGCGGTCGGTGAAGTAGTTCGACGAGGTGCCCACCGGGACGGCGGCCTCGGCGTCCACCGCGCGGAACGTCAGCCCGCGGGCCCCCTCCCGCGCCAGCACCGCCACGGCGGCGTCGACGAGAGCGGCTCTGCGCTCGATGTTCCTCGCCATGCGGGCCTCCTCCGCGTCGGCCGTCCGGACCTTCTCCGGGACCGGCCGGGAAATCCCCTTGTAACCACTACAGGTGAAGCACTATAACTGACGTGGTTCGGCGAAAGCCGTCCAAGAAGACGCCACCTACGAGAAGAGACCCGCTTGCGCAAGCTCACCTATTTCGTCGCCTGCTCGATCGACGGCTTCATCGGCGACCCCGACGGAGACGCCCAGGCGTTCATGCCGTTCGTCGACGAGGAGTTCCTCGCCTTCCTCAAGGCGGAGTACCCGGAGACCCTGCCGACGCAAGGCCGCCGGGCCCTCGGCGTCGACGACCTGGAGAACCGGGTGTTCGACACGGTCGTCCAGGGCCGTGCCAGTTACGACGTGGCGCTGGACGTCGGAGTCACCAGCCCCTACGCGCATCTGCGCCAGTACGTCGCCTCCCGGAGCCTCGCCGAGTCGCCCGACCCGCAGGTGCGGATCGTCGCGGACGACATCCGCGCGACGGTCCGCGAACTCAAGTCGGAGGACAGTGCGTTCGGCATCTACCTGTGCGGCGGCTCGATGCTCGCGGGCGCGCTGATCGACGAGGTGGACGAACTGGTCGTCAAGACGTACCCCGTGGTCCTCGGCTCCGGCATGCCGATGTTCGGCTCCGGATTCGACATCAGCGACTTCACGCTCGACGTGGTCCGGGTGTTCGGGAACGGGGTGCTCGTGCGGACGTACCGCAGGAAGCGCTGAGTCCGCCGCCGCCCTACCCTGAAGGCATGGGCACCGATGAGCATGCATGTCCCGTCTGCGGGCAACCGGTCGCCACGGTGGTGCACCGGTACAAGACCCTGGGCGCCTGGGTCCCCAGATGGGGCCCCGGCCCCTGCCGGAACCCGGAGTGTGAGGCGTACACCGACGAACCCGGGCACGGACACCACCTGCCGGCAGGGCGCGGCCCCGGGCACGATCTGCCGGACGAGCCCGCCGCGGAGAATTCCTGAAGCGCCGGCCGCCGCCGTGTAGAGAAGGGCGGGCCGGCTCCGACGTCCCCTGTGAGAGCCGCCCGGTACGGGCGGTCCGAGCCGAGGAAGCCGAAGGAGCGGACTCATGAAGTACCTGGTGATGGTGCAGGGCACACAGGCCGACTACGAGAGCATGCGGGGCAAGGCGACCGCCCAGTCGCCGGCCTGGAGCGAGCAGGAACTGCAGGCCATGTACGCCTACATGGGCGCGATCAGCGACGACCTCTCGGAATCGGGTGAACTGGTCGACGCGCAGGGGCTGGTCGAGCCCGCGCAGACCCGCCTGGTGAGCAGGGGGCCCGACGGCAAGGCCGTGATCACCGACGGCCCGTACAGCGAGACCAAGGAGCTGATGGCCGGCTACTGGGTGGTCGACTGCGCGAGCCTGGAGCGGGTCACCGAGATCGCCGAGCGCGTCACCCGCTGCCCGGGCCCCGAGGGCCTCACCGAATACCCGGTGGTCGTCCGGCGTATCCAGGACGGTGCCGGGGACATCTGAGCGGGATGAGAGGCACGACCGAGGTCGAGGACCTGCTGCGCCGCCATGCGCCGCAGGTCCTCGGCGCGCTCGTCCGTCGCTACGGGCACTTCGACGCCGCCGAGGACGCCGTGCAGGAGGCGCTGCTCGCGGCCGCCGGGCAGTGGCCCGCGAAGGACGTGCCGGACAACCCGCGCGGATGGCTGATCAAGGTCGCCTCGCGACGGCTCGTCGACGCCCTGCGCGCGGAGGAGGCGCGGCGGCTGCGGGAGGAGAAGGCGGCGGCGCTGACGCCGCGGGACGCGTTCACGGCACCGCCGCCGGGCGCGGACCGTGCCCCTTCGGAGGACGACACGCTCTCCCTGCTCTTCCTGTGCTGCCACCCCGATCTGCCCCCGGCCGGGCAGATCGCGCTCACCCTGCGCGCGGTGGGCGGTCTGACCACGGCGGAGATCGCGCGGGCGTACCTGGTGCCCGAGGCGACCATGGCGCAACGGATCAGCCGGGCCAAGCAGCGGGTGCGGGGTATGGGTTTCGGCCGCCCCGACCACTGGGAAGAACGGCTGCCCGCCGTCCTGCACACCCTCTACCTGATCTTCAACGAGGGCTATACGGCGACCTCCGGAACCGCACTCCAACGGGCCGAACTCGCCCGCGAGGCCATCAGGTTGACCCGCACCGTCCACCGGCTGCTGCCCGAGGACGGCGAGGTGACCGGCCTGCTCGCGCTGATGCTGCTGACCGACGCCCGGCGCACCGCGCGGACCGGACCGTACGGGGAGCTCGTTCCCCTCGACGAGCAGGACCGCGACCGCTGGGACAAGGCGGCGATCGGGGAGGGGGTGGCCCTCGTGACGGAGGCGCTGACGCGGGGCCCGGCGGGCCCCTACGCGCTCCGGGCCGCGATCGCCGCGGTCCACGACGAGGCACCCTCGGCCGAGGCGACGGACTGGACCGAGATCCTCGGCCTGTACGACGTCCTCGTCCGCCGGGTCCCGGGCCCCGTCGAACGCCTCAACCGCACGGTCGCCGTGGCCATGGTGCACGGCCCGCGCGCCGCCCTCGCCGAACTCGACCGACTGGAGGGGGCGGCGGCAGCGGGACACCGGCTGGACGCGGTCCGCGCCCATCTGCTGGAGCGCGCGGGTGACACGGCCGGGGCGAGGGCCGCCTACGCGTCGGCGGCCGGTCAGACCCTCAGCCTCCCCGAACGGCGATATCTGGAGGCGCGGGCGGCCCGGCTGAGGCCATAGCGTTGGCCGTATGTCCGAACCCCTGTTGCACCTGACCGAGCGCTCCCTCTGGGACGCGGCCCGCGCGCCGGGCGCCTTCGAGATGTCCACCCGCGGCCGGACCCTCCAGGAGGAGGGCTTCATCCACTGCTCGGTGCGCCACCAACTCCCGGCCGTGGCCGCCATGGTGTACGGCTCCTACACCGGACCCGACGAGCTCGTGGTCCTCGTCGTCGACGCCGAACGGCTGGACGTGCCCGTCCGGTTCGAGGCGATGGAGCCCGGTGGTGAGGAGTTCCCGCACATCTACGGGCCGATTCCGGTGGACGCCGTCGTGGACGTGGAGGTCTGGGACCGGGGCGAAGCGGCTTCGGCGTGACCGCGGCGGGGGGACGACGCCGGGTGTGGCGGTGGGTCCTGGTGGTGTGGGCGGTCGTCGTGACCGGGGGCGGCGCCCTCACGCTCTGGCTCCGGGCATCGGCGGAACCGCCACCGCCCACCGGCTGGTACACCTCCGAGCAGGACGGCCGCGGCGTCCCGGCACCACTGCTCTCCGCGCACGCCTCGGCGTTCGCCTGCCCGGAGGCGGAGAACGGGCGACCCGTCCTCTGCGTGGTCGGGACCGGGCCTTAGGGCAGGCTGCCCGTTCCGGGGTCGCGGCCGGTCAGGCAGTAGACGCCGCCGACGGGGTCCCTCATCACCGTCCAGCGCGCACCCCGGCCGACCGGCGTGGCCCCGAGGCCCTCGTGGTTGGCCCGGACCGCCTCGACGTCCGAGCAGGCGAGATCGAGGTGGGCGGAGGTGGGGCGGTCGGTGCCGAGGCGTTGCAGCAGGATGCGGAGCGGCAGCCCGGCGGGCGGCTTGATCAGGTGGAACTCGGAGAGCGCGCCGGGGTGGGACTCCCACCGGGTGAGCTCGCTCCAGAAGGCGATCTCGGCGGCGTACACGGCCGGTGCCAGGTCGATGCTCACCTGGTCGAGCCGGCTCGTCGCGCCGCCCGGTCCCTCGACCACGGGTGGCCGCGCGGACTCCCCCTGCCAGGGCACCGCGCAGAACAACTGCCCGCCGGGCGACCGGAGTACGGCCCACCCGTCATGGCCGGAGACCACCTCGGCACCCAGCCGCCGAGCCGACTCCACCAGCGCCGGTACGTCCTCGACGGCGAGGTCGAGATGCGCGCCCCCGGCCCCGTCCGCGACACCCTGAGCCTTCAGGCACGCGTCGGCCCCGCCGGGCAGCAGCGTCACGAACTCGCCCTGATCGCCGCGCGGTTCGGACAGCTTCGTCCCCGTGACCGAGGTCCAGAAGCCGAGAGCCGCACCGAGATCCGGGCCGGGCCGGTCGACGAAGGCGTAGGTCCACCGGACGGGTGGCGTGGTCATGGGTGATCCCCCTGTCGGACGGGCGGTACGGCTCGTACCGTCTCCTGCCCGATCAGGGCGCGCAACGACGTTTTCATCCGGGAGACGAAGGCGTCCCTGACCTCGGGGGAGAGGAGGTCCAGCGAGAGATACGGGTTGAGGTCCTCCAGCTCGACGAGGAGCAGCTCACCGCCGGGGGCCCGGCAGGCGTCCACGCGCTGGATGCCGTACGCGATGTCGTTCCAGTCGACGAAGCGCTGCGCGAACTCCCGGTCCTCGGCGGTCGGTTCGTACGGCTCCAGGGCCCACCGCCGCTTCGGGTCGGGCGCGTACAGGGCGTACTGGAGAGTGCGGTCGACGAAGTAGAACGACACCTCGTAGCGGAAGTCGATGCGCGGCTGGACGAGGATGTCGCCGAACGGCTGCCCCGCGAGCCTCTCGCGCGGCACGAACTCCAGGCCGATGGAGTCCGCGCCCTGCTTCGGCTTCACCGCGTAGGTGTCGGCCTCGGGCAGCAGGTCCAGGTCCCGTGCGCTGTCGACGGTGGGGATGACCGGGAATCCGGCGGCGGTCAGCTCCAGCAGATACCCTTTGCCGGCCATGTCCCCCTTGCCCGACAGCTGGTTGTAGACCCGGACGCCGTCCGCGAGGGCCCGCTCCCGGAACGCGTCGTACGCGGCCTGGTAGTGCAGGACCGGCCCGCTGTTGCGTACGACCACGGCGTCGAAGCCGGACATCAGCGCGGCCGCGTCCAGCGGGTGGCACACGGCGATGTCGAACTCCTCGCGCAGCCGCGAGGTCAGGACGATGTCCTCGTCGCAGTACCGCCGCCCCTTGGCCGGATAGGCCAGGTCGCTGACGTACAGGATGCGGGGGCGCGCGGACGGCACGGGTGACTCCTCGAAAGCGCTCGGACGGTTCACTCCGCGGGAGAGGCACGGGGCCCGCGGAACATATGGACGTAGTGTCCCTCCCGCGCGATTGCGGCTGTCCGGCACCCTGCGCGGTGCCCGTTGCCACCGCCGAGCGACGGATGGCGCAGCGCCGACCTTCGCGGTGGTGAGCCGGCCGGGCGCTGCCCGGGTCAGCCGGTGCGGGGCTTCTCCGCGAAGCGCAGGAGGTTGCCCGCCGGGTCGCGGAAGGCGCAGTCCCGCAGGCCGTAGGGCTGGTCCGCGGGTTCCTGGAGGACCTCGGCGCCCGAGGCGCGGACGCGCTCGAAGAGCTCGTCGCAGTCGGTGGTCGAGAAGATCACACCACGCAGCATCCCCTTGGCCAGCAGCTCGGCCATGGCCTGCTTGTCCGCGGGAGAGGCGTCCGGGTCCGCGGCCGGAGGCTCCAGGACGATCTCCACGTCCGGCTGGAGCGGCGAGCCGACCGTGACCCACCGCATGCCCTCGAACCCGACGTCACCCCGGACCTCCAGGCCCAGCACGTCACGGTAGAAGGCGAGCGCCTTGTCGTGGTCGTCGACGGAGATGAAGCACTGGGAGAGTTTCAGATCCATGCGTCCAACCTAGGCCTTGTCCGGCGGCTCATGCCCGGGACTCGGGGAGCGGGCGCCCCCGCCTTTCCGTGGCCCGATCCGCTCGATCCGCTCGATCCGGCCGATCCGCCCGGACACGTCCTAGAGGCGCGTGCCCGGTTCCGCTTCGGGGTTGCGGTGGCGGGGCGGGCGGGTCATGCGGCGCGCCACGCAGGACGGAATGGGGGCGCCGTGGTCGTGCGGGCGGGCGCGGTACGCGCTCGGGGTCTCGCCCACCAGCTCCGTGAAGCGCGAGCTGAACGAGCCGAGCGACGTACAGCCCACCGCGAAGCAGACCTCGGTCACCGTCATGTCGCCCCGCCGCAGCAGAGCCTTGGCGCGCTCGATCCGGCGGGTCATCAGATAGGTGTACGGCGTCTCGCCGAAGGCGTCCCGGAAACTGCGCTGAAAGTGCCCGGGCGACATCAGCGCGGTGCGCGCGAGCGTGGCCACGTCCAACGGCTCCGCGTAATCGCGGTTCATCCGGTCGCGGGCCTGGCGCAACCGGACCAGGTCTTCGAGGAGTCTGGGATTGCCCACATCACCAGAATGGCACGCGCCACCGACAACAGGGTCCTGAACGCCCGGGGCTCCCGGGTCACGATCGACAGCGCGCCGTCCTCCGGGGGATCACTGCCCCGGAGGACGGCGGCGGTCCTTCGTGCGCGGGGGTGTCCCGGCCGTCAGGCGGCGAGGACCTTGGCCTTGGCCTTCTCGAACTCCTCGGCCGTGATGTGGCCGTGGGTCTTGAGATCCGCGAGCTTGGCCAGTTCGTCGGCCTTCCCGGTGCCGGTGGTCCCGGCGGTCTCACGGATGTAGGAGTCCACGTCCTCCTGGTTCTTCTGGATGCGCTTCACCTCGCGCTCACCCATTCCGCGGCCCCGTGCGATCAGGTACACGAAGATGCCCAGGAACGGCAGGATGACGACGAAGACGCACCAGCCGGCCTTGCCCCAGCCGCTCAGCTCGTCGTCGCGGAAGATGTCTCCGATGACGCGGAAGAGCAGCATGAACCAGAGGATCCAGAGGAAGAACCACATCGTGGTCCAGAAGACGTTCAGCAGGGGGTAGTCCGCTGCCAGATTGAGCGTCGAGCCGTTCATGGTCGAACTCCTGTCGGTTGTGCGACATCTCCGCGAGCGTTGCCTTGGTGTCGGGCGGATCGAACTGTCGCCGGGCGCCGGGTCGCGATCTCGGGGATTCCGCCCGGGCCCGTCCAGCGGGGGGTCACGGCCGTTCAGCGGGGCCTGGCGGATCGGTGCGCGGAGCGCGGTGGTGTGGCGGACGGTGCGACGGAGTCCGCCGGCGGACAGATGCTCGAAGGCGGGGGGCGAGCGGGGCCGCCCGAACACACGGGGCGCGTCGTGAGGACGTCGTCCGTCGTGATCGGCGTGTTCGGTGCGACGTCCGGGGCGTGGTCCGGGGGCGGCAGCGGCCGCATGGACGGCGCGGGCGGCGGGGGCCCTGCGGGCCACGACGGCGCGAAGGACGGTTCGGGGTCATTCGGGCCTCTGCGGACCGGCCCGGGACGCGGCACGCCCGGCACGGGCCGGATCTGCCGCTGGATGCAGGCCATGAGCGGTGCCCTCTCTGACGCGAGACGTCATGCTTCGGCTCCAGAGTGCGGTCACCGCCGCCCCGCCGCCTCACCCCCCGCGGGTGAGCTCTCGGATCCGGTGTCGCGGGCCCCCGGCGACCGGCCGGCCGGGCCCCGGGCTTCTCGGTGACCGGCTCATCCGTCGTCCCGGCGCTCCGGTGCGAGGACGTCCCGCAGCCGGGAGAAACGGGCGCCGAGCTCCTCGTCCACCCAGGCCAGTCGCCCGGCGAGCAGCGTTTCGCCGCGGTCGTGGCCCGCGCTCCGCAGGTCCTCCAGGAGCGTCCGGAGGCGGATCAGGACCAACGGGGAGTTCCGGGCGGCCGGGATCACATCGTCCAGAGCGGTCCGCAGGAAGGCCTCCCAGCCCGGCAGCGGGACGACCACGCGCAGGATGCCCGAGCGGTCGGCGACCTCGCGCGACCCGCCCCGCGCCGGGGCCGGCCGACGCAGCAGATCCTCCATGGCGTCCAGCGCCTGCACCGCCGTGGCGGGGTCGTTGACCGCCGGGGACAGCGCCCTGAGCGCGATGTCGGCGAGCAGCCGGAACGCGAGTCCGGGGTCCTGGTCGAAGACCCGTTCGGCGCCGGTCTCCAGGCCGCGCAGGACGGCGGAGTCGGGCAGTTCACCGTCGTACACCTCGGCTACGGCACTGCCGCGCTGCACGGTGGTGCCCGGGGCCACCCGCAGCACGACGACCGCGTTCGCCGCCCGTGCCGCGCCCGCCAACAGGTCCACGTCCACGCGTTGCAGCACCGCGGCGGCCTTCGGCCAGCAGACCGTGGACCGCGGCCTCTCGGGGCCTCCGGGGTCACCCGGACCTCTCGGGTCACCCAGACCTTCCGGATCACCCGGGCCACGAGAATCTCCAAGGCCACTCGTGTACAGGACGTCGAGGTTGTGCCGGCCCCGTTCGGTGATGGAGTCGAGCACCGGGGCCAGCTGGATCGCGGCGACGGCCTTGAGCAGGAGGGTGCGCAGCAGCGTCAGCAGCAGGAGCAGCAGGACGCCCGCGCTGATCGGCACGACCACCGAGACCTCGTCGCGGTTGGCGATGGTCAGGGCGGCGGTGGCGCAGAAGACGGTCAGTCCGACGGCGAAGGCGAACGTCCGCCAAACGATCGGCGCGTCCCGGAACAGGGTGAGGCGTGGTGTGAACGTCGTGGCCGCCCACTGCACCACCAGGAACAGGACGGAGAAGATGACGGTGGCCGCGCCCAGCACCCCGAAACCGGTCGCGAGCAGCATCTCCGCCACCTGGCGGGAGGGGAGCACGGGTCCCCGGGTGAACTCGGGGACGACGAGGCCGAGGCCCAGTCCGACGGCGATGAACACCAGTTGGAGGAGGCCCGCGCGCAACCGCCGCCTCCGGCGGAATGCGGAGTGGCCGGTACGGACGGAGCCACCGTGACCGGCGGAGCGGGCCACCGTCACTCCCGGGGCGCCGGAGGACCTGGGGCCGGCCGCCCCGCGGGGGGTGCGCCCGAGCGAGGCGTTCGTGCGCGAGCCCTCACGGCGTGCGGGGCGCTCGCGCCGGGGCGCGGAACGCGGTCGGCGGTTCGGTGCGACGGGTGACGGCGCGCGGTCTGCCGTGCGCGGGGCGCTGGTGAGACGGCGGCGAGGGCACTCCGGTCGACTGCCGCGCGAGCGTTCATCGGACATCCTCCGGGGCGGTGCCGGGGCCGGCGGAGCGCGGACCCGCCCCTCAAGGCTCGCCGCCCGCGCGAGCACCCGCATCACCCGCCGAAGGTGAGCCCCCGCGCCGGGCGCCGCCCGCTCACCCTTTTGGGGCTCGGTACGGACCGGAAGAACCGGATCGGTGCCCGCGGCACGGCCTCACGACCGACAGGTCGGCCGGATGGAGAACAGAGCGCCACGGCGCTGGTGGAGAGCGGACCACCGACGCGCGGACCACCGACGCGCGGGTGGAGAGTGGGGTGTGGTGAGCGGGAGTCTCCTGAGGTGGGCGGATGTCGCCCGCACCGGGGGATGCGGCATCGGCGCGCGGGGGCCGACGATGGCAGGGGATCGCAGCGGACCCCGTGACCCGGCCCCGAGGGAAGTGCTCGTATGCGCTACGAATTCCGCATCGCCGGCATCGTTTCGGACACGCTCGCCTCGGCCTTTTCCGAACTCGACAGGGTGCGTACGAAGGAACAGACCCTGTTCTTCGGCACCGTGATCGACGACGCCCATCTGTATGGACTGCTCACCCGGTTCCAGGCACTGGGCCTGCGAGTGATCGAGATGCGCCAGCTGCCCGTATGACGGGGGAACGCACTCGGTCCGCGGGACACCGTGTTCGGTGTCCCGCGGACCGAGTGCGATCGACTGGGCGACGCGACCCGCGAAAACGAGGGTCGGACGGCCCGGACGAACAATCAGGCCTTCTTGGTCTCCCAGAAGATCTTGTCGATCTGGGCGATGTGGTCCAGCGCCTTCTGGCCCGTCGCCGGGTCGGTGGACGCCTTCGCGGCCGAGAGGGCCTTGAGCGCGTCGTTGACCAGCTGGTGCAGCTCCGGGTACTTCTCGAAGTGCGGGGGCTTGAAGTAGTCGCTCCAGAGCACCGACACGTGGTGCTTGGCGAGCTCGGCGCGCTGCTCCTTGATGACGGTGGCGCGAGCCTGGAAGTGAGGGTCGTCGTTACCGGCCATCTTTTCCTGAACGGCCTTCACCGACTCCGCCTCGATGCGGGCCTGGGCCGGGTCGTACACACCGCAGGGCAGGTCGCAGTGCGCGCTGACCTTGACCTTGGGGGCAAACAGGCGGGAGAGCATTGAGCTGTCCTTCCTCGTGATCGTCTTCTCAGGTGGGACATTACTCCGTAGGAGACGGGTTTTCGCGAGTGCCCCCATGGGCTTAGGACAAAAGTCCAGGGTCAAACTGGGACTGGTGGAGGATAGGACCGGGGAGGTGCCGGTGATGCCGGAGCTGTCGCAGGAGACCGAGCGGGGGAGGGCCCTGCTGCCGTTCGGGGCCGCGGAGGTGACGGGCCCGTCCATGGTGCCCACGCTCCAGCACGGGGATCGGCTCGTCGTGCACTGGGGGGCGCGGGTGGGGCCGGGTGACGTCGTCGTCCTGCGGCATCCGTTCCAGCAGGACCTGCTCGTCGTGAAGCGGATCGCGGAGCGGCGCGAGGGCGGCTGGTGGGTGCTCGGGGACAACGCCTACGCGGGCGGGGACAGCACCGACTACGGAACCGTTCCCGAGGAACTCGTCCTCGGGAAGGTGCGGTTCCGCTACCGGCCGCCGAAGTCGGGTCAGCGTTCGCCGTTCGCCGTCGCCCGCTGGGTGCTGGTGGCGGCCAGGCCGGTGCTCTCCGCCCGGTCCGCCTCCAGGCGCTTGCGGGCCCGGTAGGCCGCGACGTTGGCGCGGGTCGCGCAGCGGTCCGAGCAGTAGCGCCGGGAGCGGTTGGTCGAGGTGTCCAGGTAGGCGTTGCGGCACGGTGGCGCCTCGCACAGGCCGAGGCGGTCGACGCCGTACTCGGTCAGATGGAAGGCCAGGCCCATCGCCGCGATCGCCGCGTAGCCCGCGGTCGCGTTCGACGGGTGGTCCGCCAGATGCATGTGCCACAGCGGGCGGTCGTCGTCGTCGCGGTGGTCGTGCCCCGAGATCTGCGGGCTCACCGGGAATTCGAGGAGCAGGGAGTTCAGCAGGTCCACCGCGAGGGTCTCCTCGCCGGTGTCCGCCGCCTCGAAGACCGCGCGCAGCCGGGCTCGTACGGAACGGAAGCGGGTGACGTCCGCCTCCGCGGCGCGGCGGGCCGCCGAGGAGTTGCCCTCGAACAGGTCACGGACGGCCTCGACCGAGGTCAGCGAGTCCTTGCCCCGGGCCGGCTCCTCGCTGTTGACGAGACGGACGGCGTAGTCCGAGTAATAGGCCAGTTCCACTTGTAGTCCTTACGGAGGCGCTCTATCGTTGTGCCGGCGGTCGGGTAATAGATGATCGCGCTTACAGGGTATTACGTGGTCGCCTGAAGGAGGGTCTTTCATGGCCATCGGCACCGGAACCGACTGGCACGCCTGGCAGCGGAGCTGGGACCGGCAGCAGGAGGGGTACATGCCGGACCGCGAGGACCGCTTCCGGGTGATGCTCGACATGGTCGAGGCCCTCGTCGGGCCCGAGCCCCGCGTCCTCGACCTCGCCTGCGGCACCGGCACCATCACCGACCGGCTGCTCACCCGCCTCCCCGGGGCCACCAGCACCGGCGTCGACCTCGACCCCGCGCTCCTCGCCATCGCCGAGGGCACCTTCGCCGACGACGACCGGGTCACCTTCGTCACGGCCGACCTCAAGGATCCGCACTGGCGCACGCGGCTGCCGTACGCCACGTACGACGCCGTACTGACGGCCACGGCCCTGCACTGGCTGCACAGCGAACCCCTCGCGGCCCTCTACGGTCAGATCGCGGAACTCGTCCGCGACGGCGGTGTGTTCATGAACGCCGACCACATGATCGACGAGACGACGCCCCGGATCAACGCGGCCGAGCGCGCCCAGCGGCACGCCCGTATGGATCAGGCCAAGAAGGACGGCGCCCTGGACTGGGCCGAATGGTGGGAGGTGGCCGCCCAGGACCCCGTCCTCGCCGAGCCCACCGCGCGCCGCTTCGAGATCTACGGAGAGCACGCGGACGGCGACACCCCGTCCGCCGACTGGCACGCGCGCGTGCTGCGCGAGAAGGGCTTCGGGGAGGCCCGGCCGGTGTGGCGTTCCCCGTCGGACGCGCTGGTGCTCGCGGTCAAGTAGACCCTCGCACGCTCTGCCGAGGCGGTACGGAAAAGATCAGTACCGCCTCTTCCGCGTCCTGCGGCACCTGCCACCGCTGCTGGAAGGGAGCGGGCACGAGGAAGCAGAGGGCACGAGGAAGGGGCGGTACGGGAGACCCGTACCGCCCCTTTTCCCTGTGCTCAGGGGTGTCGACGTCCCGGTCAGAGGACCTTCGACAGGAACGACTTCGTGCGCTCGTGCTGCGGGTCCGTCAGGACGTCGCGCGGGTTGCCGGACTCGACCACCACACCGCCGTCCATGAAGACCAGGCTGTCGCCGACCTCACGGGCGAAGCCCATCTCGTGCGTGACGACGACCATCGTCATGCCGGACTCGGCGAGGTCGCGCATGACGTCGAGGACGTCACCGACCAGCTCCGGGTCCAGGGCCGAGGTCGGCTCGTCGAAGAGCATCAGCTTCGGGTCCATCGCCAGCGCGCGGGCGATGGCCACGCGCTGCTGCTGGCCGCCGGACAGCTGCGAGGGGTAGTTCTTCGCCTTGTCGGCCAGGCCGACGCGCTCGAGCAGCTCCAGCGCGCGCTGCTGCGCCTCCGACTTCTTCGTGCCCTTCACCTGGATCGGCGCTTCCATGACGTTCTCGGCGGCCGTCATGTGCGGGAACAGGTTGAAGCGCTGGAAGACCATGCCGATGTCCCGGCGCTTCAGAGCGACTTCGCTGTCCTTGAGCTCGTACAGCTTGTCGCCCTTCTGGCGGTAGCCGACCAGCTCCCCGTCGACGTACAGCCGACCGGCGTTGACCTTCTCCAGGTGATTGATGCACCTCAGGAAGGTCGACTTGCCGGAGCCGGACGGGCCGATGAGGCAGAACACCTCACCGGTGTTCACCTCCAGGTCGATGCCCTTGAGGACCTCCACCAGACCGAAGGACTTGTGGACGCCCTCCGACTTCACCATCGCGGTCATGCCTTGCCCCTTTCACTGCCGAGCCCAAGCATGTTCGCCTTGATCTTGTGGAAGAGGGTGGGCGGCAGACTGCGACTGGAACCGCGGGCGTAGTAGCGCTCCAGGTAGTACTGGAAGACGCTGAACACGCTGGTCATGGCCAGGTACCAGATGGAGGCGACGAACAGCATCTCCATCACGGCGTACGACGTGGAGCCGATCGCCGAGGTGGAGCGCAGCAGCTCGTTGTACGTGACGGCGTACACCAGCGACGAGGTCTTCAGCATGTTGATGAACTCGTTGCCGGTCGGCGGCACGATCACGCGCATCGCCTGCGGGATCACGATCCGGCGCAGCGTCCTGGTGTGGCTCATGCCCAGGGCCTGCGCGGCCTCCGTCTGACCCTCGTCGACGGCCAGCAGGCCGGCGCGGCAGATCTCGGCCATGTACGCGGCCTCGTTCAGACCGAGTCCCAGCAGGGCGCACATGAACGGAGTCATGACGTCCGTCATCTCGTTCTTGTAGATCGGACCGAGATTCAGAACGGGGAAGATCAGCGCCAGGTTGAACCAGAGCAGGAGCTGGACGTAGACCGGCGTACCGCGGAAGAACCAGATGTACAGCCAGGCGACCGTGCTGGTCACCGGGTTCTTCGAGAGCCGCATCACCGCGAGGACGACGCCCAGCACCACACCCACGACCATGGCGAGCACGCTGATCAGCAGCGTGCGGCCGGCGCCCTGGACGACACTGGACACGAAGAGCTGGTCGCCGACCGTGCTCCACTGGATGTTGCCCTGCGCGAACGCGAGGATCAGCGCCACAAGCAGCGCGATGACGATGACGCCGCTGACCCACCGGCCCCAGTGCCGGACGGGGATCGCCTTGATGGCTTCCGGGGACGGCCCGGATGCCCCGCTCTTGGACACGGTGTCGCCCGGGGGCGGCGTGTCCGAGGGGGACTTGTCGAGTTTGTCAGTCACGTGACTGCCCTTCAGTGGTGCGCTCGGCTTACTTGCCGCCGTTGATCGCGGACTGCTCGATCGCGCCGGACTGGGCGCCCCACTTCTCCAGCACCTTCTGGTACGAGCCGTCCTTGATGATCGCGTCGACGGCTTCCTTCAGCGCGTCACGGAGCTCGGTGTTCTTCTTGTTCAGGACGATGCCGAACGGGCCGGCGTCGTACTGCTTGTTGATGACCTCGAAGGCCTTGCCGCCGTCGGCCTTGTTGGCCAGGTCGACCGCCACCGGGTAGTCGTTGATGCCGGCCACGGCGCCGCCGGACTTCACACGGGTCTGGGCCTCGGTGTCGTTGTCGAACGACTCGATGTTGAGAGCCTTCTTGCCACCGTCCGTGCACTTCTTGGACTGGTCCTGGAGGGCCTTCTCGTACGTCGTGCCGCGCTGCACGGCGACCGTCTTGCCGCAGAGGTCCTCGAGGCCCTTGATGCCCTGGGGGTTGCCCTTCTTCACGTAGATGGCCGTACCGGCCGTGAAGTAGTCGACGAAGTCGACGCCCTCGCCGAGCTTCTTGCCCTTGTCGTCCAGGCCTTCCTGGCGCTGCTTGTTGTCCGTGATGGACGACATCGCGATGTCGTAGCGGCCGGAGTTGACGGCCGTGATCAGGCCGTCGAAGGAGCCCGAGGTGAACGTGAACTTCACGCCGAGCTGCTTGCCCAGCGCGTCGGCCAGGTCGGGGTCGACGCCGACGATCTTGCCGCCCTCGGTCGACTCCATGGGGGCGTACTCGGCGTTCGTGCCGACCTTGATGACGCCCGCGTCCTGGATCTTCTTGGGCAGCTTGGAGAACAGCGGAGCGCTGTTGGACTTGGCCGACTCCGTGGAGCTGCCGCCGCCGCCGTTCGTCTGGTCACCGCAGCCGGTGAGAACCAGGGCGCCGGCGACCGCGATCGCACCGACCGCTGCTATCCGGGACTGAGCGGCGGTGGTACGACGGGTGGTGCGTGCGGTCATGAGGGTTCCTCCGGCGGATGAGGGAGTAGCCGATAGGTCGACGAGAACACACACCTTCGAGTGTCGCGACCTCGTGTAATGACGGCATCTTGCCATTCGGATTGCGGCATTCAGGGTGCCCGCTATGTCAAAATCGGATAACGGGTCACCCCCGAACCGCTACGGGCCGGTGCGACAAGGCCGGATCTTGTGCGGGAATCCCTCCTTCCGGCCGGAGGATCTTCGGCGTAACGCGCGATGGGGACAGCCGCTACGCCGCACTCGCGACCGAACGAGGACATGTCCTGATGTGTCAATGGATCAAGGGATGAGTCATCTCACCGACGTGTGATCTCGGCGTTATGGACTCGTCCTCGGCACGGTCCGTCGGGTAAGAAGGTTCTTTACACCCCTCATCCGGGGCTCAGGGCGCGTGTGCGGCGCGCCCGTCGCGCACCGCCCGTACGCAACCACGGCGGCAGGGCCTGCGCGGTGCCCGCCCACCCCTCAACCAGGAGTGGTCACCCTCAAACAATAAAGACTTAAGGGGTAAAACAAAGTGGCAGCGGAGATCGTCAATCCTCGCAGCGACAGCAGTACGGATCAGGAAGGCGGGGCCGAGCCCCTCGATTCCTTCGACCCGGCTTTCGCGCTGCACCGCGGCGGCAAAATGGCTGTGCAAGCCACGGTGCCCATCCGCGACAAGGACGACCTGTCCCTGGCTTACACGCCCGGCGTCGCGAAGGTGTGCAGCGCGATCGCCGAGCAGCCGGAACTCGTCCACGACTACACGTGGAAGTCGTCCGTGGTCGCTGTGGTGACCGACGGCACGGCAGTCCTCGGGCTCGGTGACATCGGGCCGGAGGCCTCGCTCCCCGTCATGGAGGGCAAGGCCATCCTGTTCAAGCAGTTCGGTGGCGTGGACGCGGTGCCGATCGCGCTCGCATGCACCGGCGTCGACGAGATCGTCGAGACGGTGGCCCGGCTCGCTCCCTCCTTCGGTGGCATCAACCTGGAGGACATCTCGGCACCCCGGTGCTTCGAGATCGAGCGGAAGCTCCAGGAGCGTCTGGACATTCCCGTCTTCCACGACGACCAGCACGGGACAGCGGTCGTCACCCTCGCGGCCCTGCGGAACGCCGCGAAGCTCACCGGGCGCTCGCTCGGCGACCTGCGCGCGGTGATCTCCGGAGCGGGCGCGGCCGGAGTCGCCATCGCCAAGTTCCTGCTGGAAGCGGGCCTCGGCGATGTCGCGGTCACCGACCGCAAGGGCGTCGTGTCGCGGGACCGGGACGACCTGACGGACGTCAAGCGGGAGCTGGCGGAGATCACCAACAGGGCCGGGATCTCCGGTTCGCTGGAGACGGCGCTCGCGGGCGCCGACGTCTTCATCGGTGTCTCCGGCGGCACGGTGCCGGAGCCGGCGGTCGCCTCGATGGCGGAGGGCGCCTTCGTCTTCGCGATGGCCAACCCGACCCCCGAGGTGCACCCCGACATCGCCCACAAGTACGCGTCCGTCGTCGCGACCGGGCGGTCGGACTTCCCGAACCAGATCAACAACGTGCTGGCCTTCCCGGGGATCTTCGCCGGTGCGCTCCAGGTCCGGGCCTCCCGGATCACGGAGGGCATGAAGATCGCCGCCGCCGACGCGCTGGCCGCGGTCGTCGGGGACGACCTCGCCGCGGACTACGTCATTCCCTCGCCGTTCGACGAGCGGGTGGCTCCGGCGGTGACCGCGGCGGTGGCCGCGGCCGCCCGTGCGGAGGGCGTCGCCCGCCGCTGACGTGGTGCGTCTTGCCTGGCCCCGCCGGGAGGTTTCCGGCGGGGCCAGTTTTTTTACCCGCGGGAGCGTCCGGACGGGTGTTTCCTCGACCAGGGGGACCTTCATCGTCCCGGGGGCTGTCGCCCCCGGACTCCCGCTTCGGCTGGACGGCCTCGTCCTCGATCGCCGGACGGGCTGAAACCTTCCAGCGCCGGAGACGAAGAATTCAGCCCCTGCGGCGCTTGAGGAGCGGGGTCCGGGGCGGAGCCCCGTGTACGGACGGGAGGGGGCGGAGGGGGTGAGGGAAGGCTGCCCGCCGCAGGCCCCGCACGGGGCGGCGGGGGACGTGTGTCACACGGAGAGGCGGTTCCCCCGGCCGGCGGCGGAGCCTATCGTCAAGGTCATGTTCGCTGCCTATGCCGCCCGAATCGACCGTGACCAGCCGCTGAACGGCCTGGAGTTGGGGGAGCGTCCGGCCCCCGAACAGAGGCCGGGCTGGACGACCGTGAACGTACGGGCCGCCTCCCTCAATCACCACGACCTGTGGTCGCTGCGCGGCGTCGGCCTCGCCGAGGACAAGCTGCCGATGATCCTCGGCTGCGACGCCGCAGGAATCGACGAGGACGGCAACGAGGTCGTCCTGCATTCCGTCATCGGCCAGAGCGGGCACGGGGTCGGTCCCAAGGAGCCCCGGTCCATCCTCACCGAGCGCTACCAGGGCACCTTCGCCGAGCAGGTCTCCGTACCGGCGTGGAACGTGCTGCCGAAGCCCAAGGAGCTGTCCTTCGCGGAGGCCGCCTGTCTGCCGACGGCCTGGCTGACGGCGTACCGCATGCTGTTCACCAACGCCGGGGTGCGGCCCGGCGATTCCGTGCTCGTCCAGGGTGCCGGCGGGGGCGTGGCCACCGCCGCGATCGTGCTCGGGAAGGCCGCCGGGCTGCGGGTCTTCGCCACCAGCCGCGACGAGGCCAAGCGGAAGCGGGCGCTCGAACTCGGCGCCGTCGAGGCGCTGGAGTCCGGGGCGCGGCTGCCGCAGCGGGTGGACGCCGTCATCGAGACGGTCGGCGCCGCCACCTGGTCGCACTCGGTCAAGTCGCTGCGTCCCGGCGGCACCGTCGTCATCTCGGGTGCCACCAGCGGCGACCGGCCCTCGCACGCCGAACTGACGCGGATCTTCTTCCTCGAACTCAAGGTGGTCGGCTCCACCATGGGGACGAAGGACGAGCTGGAGGATCTGCTGGCCTTCTGCGCGGCCACCGGTGTGCGGCCCGTCGTCGACGAGGTGCTTCCGCTGGACCGGGCCCGTGAGGGGTTCGAGCGGCTGGAGTCCGGCGACCAGTTCGGCAAGATCGTGCTGACCACGGGCTGATGCCCGGGCCGCGCGGACGCGTGGCCGACGCCCTGGGGCGAGTCCGATGCCGGCCGGCATCGGAGAAGTGGCGTGTTGCGGCGGGTCCGGGTTTCCGGGCCCGCCGTTTCGTGTGTCCGGACGGTTGTGTGCGCCCGGCCGAGCACGGGTGTCAATGTTGGTTGACACGAAGAGTCCGTCAACGTAAGTTGACATCATGACCGAAGCAACGGATCTTGCCGAGCGCGCGGGTGATCGCGATCCGCGGGTCGGGCTGCGAGCGGTCTCCGCGCTGCGGAGGCTGCTGGAGCAGTTGGAAGCGGTACAGGTGCGCAGTGCGCGCAATCAGGGCTGGTCGTGGCAGGAGATCGCCGCGGAACTCGGAGTGAGCAGGCAGGCCGTGCACAAGAAGTACGGGAGGCAGTGATGTTCGAACGCTTCACGAAGGATGCGCGGGCCGTGGTCGAGGAGGCGGTGTCGCACTCCGAGCGGGTGGGGGCCGAGACCGTCGAGGAGGAGCACATGCTGCTGGCCCTCCTCGACCGGGAGGGCAGCCGGGGTTCCTTCGCCCTGACGTCGCTCGGGGCGGCGGGGTTCCGGGAGTCGCTGGAGCGGGACCTCGCCGAGGCACGCCGCCGGGGCGGGCTGTCGCGCGCCGACGCGGACGCCCTCTCCGGGCTCGGAATCGACCTGTCCGAGATCGTCTCCCGGATCGAGGAGGCGCACGGGGAAGGAGCGCTGGAGTCGGGCAGGCGCGGCGGCAACGGCCGACGGTCCTGGCGCCGGCCCTTCGGGCAGGGGGCGAAGGATGTGCTGACGCGGGCCCTGCGCGTCGCTCTCGCCCGACGGGACCGCCACATCGGGGACGAGCACCTGCTGCTGGCGATCACCCTGCGGGGCGGGGTCGCGGGCGAGGTACTGGCCGATCACGGCGTCACCTACCAGTCGGTGACCCGGGTCCTGTACGGGGAGGGTGGCGTGGCCGAGGCCGGGTGAGGCGAGGGACGAAGGAAGCCCGCGCGGTCTGCGCCGGACGACCGAGATCCGTGCCGGGCACGAGATCCATGCCGACCGGCGAGAGCTGTGAGGGCCTAGAACGTCGGTGAGGCTCGGCGGGAGTCGGCGAAGGCCGATGAAGGTCGTGCCGGCCGGGAAGGTCGGCGCAAGTCCCTGCCGGCCGGGAAGACCGGCGCGGGCCGGGAAGGGCGGGCGAAGTGACTTCCTTGCCGGCCGACGAGATCCCTGGAGGCCGACGGAGTCGGTGACAGCGGATCGATGCCGGTCAGGGCCGGTCAGGGCCTGCGGGCCGGGGGGAGGGGGCTGTGCGTACAGTCCCCGGCGCCCCCGGCAGGCTCCCGGGCGGAAGCGCCGGAGGGGCTATGGGCGCTTGCTCCGCAGAGTCGATCCGATCTGGGCCGCCGCCGCCGACAAGTGGCAGCGGATGTCCCGGAGCTGATCCTCCGAGACCCCGTGGTCGCGGGACGCGTCGCGGATGTCGTCGCGGAAGCGGTCCAGCAGGCGATCCAGATCGCGGCCGGGGTTGCCGGTGGGGTCCTCGTGGGCCCAGGCCGGTTCGTACTCGGCGGGAAAGTCCTCCGGGGTGGTCGTGTACTCAGGCTCCGCGGGCGCTCCGGAGGCCGTGCGGCCGAAGCCGAACTCCTTGCCGAAGTCCCTCCCCAGGTCCTTGCCGAAGTTCTTTCCGAAGTCGCCGAACTCCCTGGCCAGCTCGGTCAGTCCCTCGCGGACGCCCGTCGGCCAGTCGCCTCGCGCAAAGTGGTCCTGAACCTGGTCCTGGACGTGCTTGGCCATGCGCTGCATCTCCGCCTGGGCCTGGGCGCGGGCCTTCTCCTGCGCCTCCTTGGCCTGGCGGCGGGCGCGCTGCGCCTCGTCGCGAGCGCGGCGGCTCTCGTCCTTCGCGCGGCGGGCCTGCTCCTTCCACTCCTGCCGGACGCGCCGCATCTCCTCCTTCGCCGCCCGCCACGACTCCCTGTCCTGGTAGTCGTCGGGGCCGCCGGACTCACCCGGCGAGGCGTCGTGCGGCTTCGCCCCGGCGCCGCCCTTGGAGCCGCGCCGGGCCTCCGTGGCGGCCGCCCGCATCTCGCGGCGCAGGTCACCGGCCGCTCCCCGGACATCCGCGCGGATCTCCGCCGCGAGCTCCGCGACCGACTCGCGGATCTCCAGCTCCAGGTCGGCCAGCTCGCCGCTGCGGTCGGCCAGTTCGGCGCGGCCCGCGTCGGTGATCGCGTACACCTTGCGGCCGCCCTCGGAGGTGTGCGTGACGAGTCCCTCGGCCTCCAGTTTCGCCAGCCGGGGGTAGACGGTGCCCGCCGAGGGTGCGTACAGGCCCTGGAAGCGCTCCTCCAGGAGGCGGATCACCTCGTACCCGTGGCGCGGCGCCTCGTCCAGCAGCTTGAGGAGGTAGAGGCGCAGTCGGCCGTGGGCGAAGACGGGAGCCATGTCAGAGCACCTTCTTGTCGGTCGGGGTGTCGGCCGGCCGGCCTTCGGCGGCATCGTCCCCGGCGGGGTCGCTCGCGATGTCCTTCGCGGTGTCGCTCGTCGTGTCGCCGGTGGGGTGGCCCGCGGTGTCGGCGGGGCCGGGCGGCGGGGCCGCGTCCCGGGGCTTGGGAGCCTCGTCGTACGACTCGTCCTCCGCCGGGGGCCTGCGCAGCAGGGCGATGGAGCCCGAGACGGTCACCGCTTTCAGCCTGCCGTTGCCCGCGCCGAGGCGGCCGGTGATCTTCTTGGCGCCCCACTGGCCGTTGACCCGCAGGTCCTCGAAGGCGTTGGAGACGGTGCCGCTCGCGGTGTTGGCCTCCACCTCGGCGTCCGCCGGGTGGGGGAGCCGGATGGCGATCTCGCCGGAGACGTTCGACAGCTGGACGTCGGTGGGCGCGCCCGTGGCGTCCAGGTCCACGATCATCGAGCCGCTCACCGATTCGGCCCGCACGGAGGAGCCGGAGCCCTCGACGACGGTCAGGTCGCCGGAGACCGAGTGGAAGCGGAGGTCGCCGGTGACGGCCTGGGCCTCCAGATTCCCGGAGACGGTGTCCACCCGGACGGGGCCGGCGACGCGGACGAGGGTCGTGTCGCCGGTGACGCCCTTCACCTCGACCCGCCCGTCCATCCCGGAGACCACGGCGGCGGCGCCGACGACGACGCCCACCTCGACGCGTGTGCCGGTCGGGACGGCCAGCGAGACCACAGCCGCACGGCGCCAGCCCTTTCGGTCCAGCCACTTGAGGAAGCCCTTCCAGGGAAGGTCCTCGTAAGCCACCGTGAGGGTGCCGCTCTCCTGGGTCACCTGGAGCGGGGGGCCCTCCAGCTCGGACACCTCCAGCCGGGCGGAACCCTCGTCGGTCCCCACGACGTTCACTGTTCCGTTGACGACGCGTACGCGCAGCGTCGTCACGGGGTCGTCGAAGGAGAGCTTCTTCGGCTCTGCCACGGACCACTCGGACATGGTGCAGACCTCCTCACCCGGACCGGACCCGCACGCGAGTCCGAAATCGACGCGCCATATCGCGTCTTCCGTCATTCACGATATATCGCGGATGGGGAAAGTCAAGACACCCGTTCTGGGGATCACCGGTGCGTCGATGTGGGCAAATCGCCCTAAAATGGGGCTATGTCGACTGCCTCCGGCGAGTCCCGGGACGACCACCCGGTCCAGGCCCCCGGCGCCCTGCTCCTCTGCCGGGCCCGTCCCGAGTCGGTCGGTCCCGCCGCCCAGTTGCTGCGCGAGCGGATGCTGCTCGCCGGGGCGGGGCCCGAGTGGAGCGTGCTGATTCCCGAGGGCAGGCCCTGGCAGCACGGCGAGGAACCCGTCGACCGGGTGCTCACCGGCTGGGCCGCGGCGCTCGCCGTCGGCGCCCCCTGGCCCGTCCTCGCCCTGTGGTGGGACACCGACCGCAGCGGCTTCACCCTGGCCTCGGGCTTCCGCCGCACCGTGGGCTACGAATGGCTGGCGAACGGCACCCCGGTCGGCGAGGACGAGGCGATGCGCACCTTCGCCGCCCGCCTCGGTCTCGACCCGGTGCTCGACATGCAGTCCCTGGAACCGTTGACGCAGCCCGATCCGGTGGCCGACGCCCACGCGCGCGTGAGCGGGCTCCTCGCCGTCCTCACGCACGCGGGGCTGGTCCTTCCGGCCGGACTGGAACCCGGCCGGCCCGCGGACCGGCTCCGCGACGCGGCCCGGATCCGGCCCGACGCCGAGCAGATCGAGTGGACCGGCTGGCGTGCCGCCGTCGGCGCCGAACTCGACGTCGTGGAGAGCGGCGGCCTCGGGCCCTGGCTGCGCGGTCCGAGGGCGCGCGCCCTCGCCGCGGCCCAGCTGGCCGTCGGTCTCCCGCTCACCGCCTGGGGCGTACGACGCCGCAGCGGCGGCTGGATCGTCGTCGGCGCGGTCCTGATGCTCCGCGGCGCCCTCGGCCTGGCCTACGACCGTCTGCGCGCCTTCGACTGACGCCGCCGGAGTGTCTACTCCTCGTCCTCGTCCTCGTCGTCCAGCCGGGCCAGCCAGGTCGCCAGCCGCTCCACCGGTACCTCGAAGTCAGGGTTGAGGTCGACGAACGTACGCAGCTGCTCGGCGAGCCACTCGAAGGTGACCTCTTCCTCGCCGCGCCGCTTCTCAAGTTCCTCGATGCCGCGGTCGGTGAAGTACATGACTGGTGCTCCGTCGGTGAAAGGGAAGGGGAACGCTGGACAAAAGGATAGGCGGGGGCGCGGGGCTCCCCGGGGCCTCTGGCGTGAGGGGCGCGGTGACCCGGGTCGCACGGATCGGGACGCCGGACGGAACGCACCGGTGGGGCCCGGATCTCGGGGCGGACGAGCTCAGGGAGTAACGCGGTGAGCTGTCGCCGGAGCGGACCGCCCCAGGGACCGGAGATCCGCCCCACAGGCCGGAGACCCGGCCCCCTCGAAAGGGAACCGGGTCTCCGACGCCGTACAGGCGATGCGTACTGCCGTGCCGCGGGGCCTAGGCCTCGAACACCTCACGCACCAGCTGCTCCTGCTCCGCCTGGTGCCGCTTCGCGGAACCCACGGCGGGCGAGGAGGAGTGCGGACGCGAGATGCGGCGCAGGCGCTCGGCGCCCGGGACGTCGGCACCGACCGCCAGGTCCAGGTGGTCGATCAGGTTGAGCGCGATGAACGGCCAGGCACCCTGGTTCGCCGGCTCCTCCTGGGCCCACAGGTACTTCTCGGCGTTCGGGTACTTGGCGATCTCCGCCTGGAGCTCGGCACCCGGCAGCGGGTACAGGCGCTCGATACGGATGATCGCCGTGTCCGTGCTGCCGCGCTTCTTCCGCTCGGCCTCCAGGTCGTAGTACAGCTTGCCGGCGCAGAACACGACCTTGCGCACGGCGGCCGCCTCGACCGAGTCGTCGCCGATGACCGGGCGGAACTGACCGGTCGTGAACTCCTCCGCCTTCGAGGCCGCCGCCTTGAGGCGCAGCATCGACTTCGGGGTGAAGACCACCAGCGGCTTGTGGTGCGGGTTGTGCACCTGCCACCGCAGGAGGTGGAAGTAGTTCGACGGGGACGTCGGCTGGGCGACCGTCATGTTGTTCTGGGCGCACAGCTGGAGGAAGCGCTCGATGCGGGCCGAGGAGTGGTCCGGGCCCTGGCCCTCGTAGCCGTGCGGGAGCAGCAGGGTGACGCCGGACGTCTGGCCCCACTTCTGCTCGGCGGCCGAGATGTACTCGTCGACGACCGTCTGCGCGCCGTTGACGAAGTCGCCGAACTGCGCCTCCCACATCACCAGCGCGTCCGGGCGGGCCAGCGAGTAGCCGTACTCGAAGCCCATGACCGCGTACTCGGAGAGCAGCGAGTCGTAGACGTTCAGGCGGGCCTGCTCGTCCGAGAGGTACTGGAGCGGGGTGTAGTCCTCGCCCGTGACCCGGTCGATCAGCACCGCGTGACGCGTGCCGAAGGTGCCGCGGCGCGAGTCCTGGCCGGACAGCCGGACCGGCGTGCCCTCGAGGAGCAGCGAACCGATGGCGAGGGTCTCGCCCATGCCCCAGTCGATCGTGCCGTCCTCGATCATCGCCGCGCGGCGCTGGAGCTGCGGGAGCAGCCGCGGGTGCACGGTGACGTTGTCGGGGATGTTGACCTGGGACTCGGCGATCCGCTTCACGATCTCCTGGGAGACCGCGGTGGCCACGGCGACCGGGAACTCGGCCTGGACGTCCGGGACGTGAGCCTCGGGTGCCTGCGCGACGGCCTCGCGGACCTCGGTGAAGACCTTCTCCAGCTGGCCCTGGAAGTCCTGCAGCGCCTGCTCGGCCTCTTCGAGGGTGATGTCGCCGCGACCGATCAGGGACTCGGTGTAGAGCTTGCGCACCGAGCGCTTCTTGTCGATCAGGTCGTACATCAGCGGCTGCGTGAACGCCGGGTTATCGGACTCGTTGTGGCCGCGGCGGCGGTAGCAGATGAGGTCGATCACGACGTCCTTGTTGAACGCCTGACGGAACTCGAACGCCAGGCGCGCGACGCGGACGACGGCCTCGGGGTCGTCACCGTTCACGTGGAAGATCGGCGCCTCGATCATGCGGGCCACGTCGGTGGCGTACATGGAAGAGCGCGACGACTCCGGGGCGGCCGTGAAGCCGACCTGGTTGTTGATGACGATGTGGACCGTGCCGCCCGTGCGGTAGCCGCGAAGCTGCGACATGTTGAGCGTCTCGGCGACCACACCCTGGCCGGCGAAGGCCGCGTCACCGTGCAGGGCGACGGGCAGGACGGTGAAGTCCGTGCCGCCCTTGTTGATGATGTCCTGCCGGGCGCGGACGATGCCCTCGATGATCGGGTCGACCGTCTCCAGGTGGGACGGGTTGGCGGCCAGCGAGACCTTGATCTGCTCGCCGTCCAGGCCGGTGAAGGTCCCCTGGGCGCCCAGGTGGTACTTCACGTCGCCGGAGCCGTGCATCGACTTCGGGTCGAGGTTGCCCTCGAACTCGCGGAAGATCTGCGCGTACGACTTGCCGACGATGTTCGCGAGGACGTTCAGGCGGCCGCGGTGGGCCATGCCGATGACGACCTCGTCCAGGCGGGACTCCGCGGCGCTGTCGATGACGGCGTCGAGGAGCGGGATGACGGACTCGCCGCCCTCCAGGGAGAAGCGCTTCTGGCCGACGTACTTCGTCTGCAGGAAGGTCTCGAAGGCCTCCGCCGCGTTCAGGCGGCGCAGGATGCGCAGCTGCTCCTCGCGCTCCGGCTTGGTGTGCGGGCGCTCGATGCGGTCCTGGATCCACTTGCGCTGCTTCGGGTCCTGGATGTGCATGAACTCGATGCCGGTGGTGCGGCAGTACGAGTCGCGCAGCACACCGAGGATGTCGCGCAGCTTCATCAGGGACTTGCCCGCGAAGCCGCCGACGGCGAACTCGCGCTCCAGGTCCCAGAGGGTGAGGCCGTGCTCGGTGATGTCCAGGTCGGGGTGCTTGCGCTGCTTGTACTCCAGCGGGTCGGTGTCGGCCATGACGTGGCCACGGACCCGGTAGGAGTGGATCAGCTCGAAGACGCGGGCGGCCTTGGTGACGTCGTCGTCGTGGCTGGCGTCGATGTCCTTGAGCCAGCGGACCGGCTCGTAGGGAATCCGCAGCGACTCGAAGATCTCGTCGTAGAAGCCGGTCTCGCCGAGCAGGGAGTTCGCGACGACGCGCAGGAACTCGCCGGAGGCGGCGCCCTGGATGACCCGGTGGTCGTAGGTCGACGTGAGCGTCATGACCTTCGCGATGCCGAGCTTGTTCAGGGTGTCCTGGGAGGTGCCCTGGAACTCCGCCGGGTAGTCCATCGAGCCGACGCCCATGATGACCGACTGTCCGGGCATCAGACGCGGGACAGAGTGGACGGTGCCGAGGCCGCCGGGGTTGGTCAGGGAGACCGTGACACCGGTGAAGTCGTCCATCGTCAGCTTGCCGTCACGGGCGCGGCGGACGATGTCCTCGTAGGCCTGCCAGAACTCGAAGAAGTTCAGCGTCTCGGCCTTCTTGATGCCCGCGACGACCAGCTGGCGGTCACCGTTGGGCTTCACCAGGTCGATGGCGAGGCCGAAGTTGATGTGCGGAGGCTTGACGAGGGTGGGCTTCCCGTCCTTCTCCACGAAGTGCCAGTTCATCGACGGCATGGCCTTGATGGCCTGCACCATCGCGTACCCGATGAGGTGGGTGAAGGAGATCTTCCCGCCCCGGGCGCGCTTCAGGTGGTTGTTGATGACGATGCGGTTGTCGAACAGCAGCTTCACCGGGACCGCGCGCACGGACGTGGCCGTGGGCACTTCCAGCGAGGCGTTCATGTTCTTCGCGACGGCACCGGCGGGACCGCGCAGGGTGACGTACTCGGGGCCTTCGGGCGCCTCGGTGGCCGGAGCGGCCTGCGGCTTCGCGGCGGCCGGGGCGGCCTTCGCGGGAGCCGGGGCGGCGGCAGCGGGCTTCGGAGCCGCGGGAGCGGCCACCGGAGCCGGCGCGGGCGCGACCGGAGCGGCCGGGGCCGCCTGAGGGGGAGCCTGGCGCGCGGCGGGCGGCACAGGGGCGGCCGGCGCGGCCGGGGTGGTGGTCCCTGCGGCCCCCGCGGCCGCAGTACCCGCCGTAGCCGAGGCGGCGGGCGCCCCGGGCTTGTAATCGGCGAAGAAGTCCCACCAGGCTCGGTCTACGGAATTCGGGTCCTGGAGGTACTGCTGATAGATCTCGTCGACGAGCCACTCGTTGGCACCGAAGGCGGCCGCGGGGTTCTTCCCGGCGGCTTGGTCATCGGTCGAGATACTCGAGTTACTGGGGGACTGTGGCGACACGGCGGCAACCGCCCTCTTCCGCTTCACAAGGTGATGGACAGCGGGAATAAAGGCTACGCCTCCCTGGCCGAGAAGGTCAGGCCGGGCCCGTCCAACGTCGTGTAAGTCACATCAGAATCCGTGTTTCGCCCAGGGAAATGGCGGGAAACAAGCGGGGTTCCGCTTCGGAATGGGTACGTCGACCGAAGGCCACGGCACGGTTCACGCGGTCCTGTGCCTGATCACACGTGTACGCCGGCGGCGACAGTGGTGGATCTTGCGGCTCCGGTTCGAACTTTACGTCAACTTGGCAGAGAAGGGAGTCCCGGAAGGATGACCTGGATCCGGCAGCCCCGCTGAGATTCGGCCACACCGATCCGTCCGCCGTGCAGATCGACCGCCCAGCGGGCGATGGCCAGGCCCAGACCCGTACCGCCGTCGCTGCCCGGACCGTGCGGCGCGGGCACCCCGCCGCGGTTGAACCGCTCGAAGACGCGGTGCCACTCCGACTTCGGAATGCCGGGCCCCTCGTCCAGGACCTCCAGGGACAGCGACTCGGGGTAGGCGCCCCGTCGTGCCTTCACCGTCACCCGGCCGTGCGGCGGGCTGTGCTTGACGGCGTTGTCGATGAGATTCGCCACGACCTGGTGGATCCGCTCCGGGTCCGCGTGCGCGGTCAGCTCCGGCGGGGACACGTCGAGGTGCAGATGGACATCCGTGCGGGTGTGGCCGCCGCCGGAGCCCGAGGTGATGTCCGCGCGCGCGGAGGCGACCATGTTGGCCTCCTTCAGCACGCCGGAAAGATAGGGCCACACCTCGAAGCGCCGCCTGCGCAGCGGCACGACGCCGTTGTCCAGCCGGGACAGGTCGAGGAGGGTCTCCACCAGCCGTCCGAGCCGCTCCGTCTGCTTCAGCGCCGTGCGCATCGTCTCGGGGTCGGCCGCCGAGACACCGTCCACGACGTTCTCCAGGACCGCGCGCAGGCCCGCGATGGGGGTGCGCAGCTCGTGCGAGACATTCGCGACGAGTTCCTTGCGCTGGCGGTCCTGGGCCTCCAGCTCGTCCGCCATGAGGTTGATCGTCTGGGCCAGGTCGCCCAACTCGTCCCGCCGGTCGTCACGCACCCGGCGGGTGTAGTCGCCGTGCGAGATGGAGCGGGCCACCGCGTTCATCTCGTCCAGCGGCGCGGTGAGCGAATGCGCCACGAACTGCGTGATCAGCAGGGTGGCGATCATCGAGAAGACCGTGATGAAGCGGAGCTCCGTCTTGGTGTGCACCGCGATCATCGACAGACCCGTGGTGATGAGCACGGAGATGACGACCAGCGCGCCCAGCTTGGTCTTGATCGAGAAAGGCCGTACACCGCCCCAGGGGCCCGCGCTCCTGCGCTCCCCGGACGCGCGCTCGCCGAGCCCGCGTCCTCGCTCTCCGAGTCCGCTCATCACATCAGCCCCTCACGCAGTCCCGATCACGAAGGTCCCGACGTTCCGACGGAACCCCGGCTCAGGGAGTCGGGGTCTCCAGTGCGTAGCCCACGCCGTGCACCGTACGGATCCGCTCGGCACCGATCTTGCGACGCAGCGCCTTGATGTGGCTGTCGACGGTCCGGGTGCCGGAGGCGTCCGCCCAGTCCCACACCTCGGCGAGCAGCTGCTCGCGCGAGAGTACGGCACGCGGCGTGTTCGCGAGGCAGACGAGGAGATCGAATTCGGTGGGAGTGAGGTGCACGTCCTCGCTGCGCACCCGCACTCGGCGCTGAGCGTGGTCGATCTCCAGCTCGCCGAGGCGCAGGATGCCGCTGCGCGGCGTGGAGGCCGCGACCACCGCGCGCTCGACCCTGCGGAGCAGGACGTGCACGCGGGCGGCCAGTTCGCGCATCGAGAACGGCTTGGTCATGTAGTCGTCGGCGCCGACGCCGAGCCCGACCAGCATGTCGGTCTCGTCGTCGCGCGCGGTGAGCATCAGCACCGGCACCGGGCGGGCGGCCTGCACACGGCGGCAGACCTCCAGACCGTCGAAGCCGGGCAGCATGATGTCGAGGATCAGCAGATCGGGCTGCCAGGCCTCGGCGGTGTCGACGGCGGCCGGACCGTCGCCCGCGGTTTGCACGAGGAATCCCTCGGCTCTCAGGCGGGCCGCGATGGCGTCGACGATCGTCGGGTCGTCCTCGACGACCAATACCCGGCGCTGAGCGCCTGGGGTGGCCGCCGTGCCGTTCTGGGAGGTCTGTGTCTGCTCCATCGCCCGCCCCTGAAGTGTGCGTTCCGGAATCCGTGGGGTGATCCCATGACTGCGCTTGACGCTTGAATGATCCGCGTCAGGCAAGCAGGGTACGGGCAGTCGCCGTGCCCCGGCTATCCAGGCCTTACCGCGAGGTGCACCACGTCGGGAACGCCCCGGGCAACAGGGATCTCTTCGGTACGGACCCGATGGAATCCGGCATTCCGCAAGGATCCTTCAAATTCCGGAGAGGGCTGCGCCGACCACACGGCGAGCACACCGCCCGGCTTCAACGCCCTTGCGCAGCCTGCCAGTCCGGGCGGCCCGTACAGGCCCGCGTTGCCCTCGGTGACCGTCCAGTCGGGTCCGTTGTCGATGTCGAGGCACAACACGTCGAACGTGGCGGAGATCTCATTGACGTAGTCGACGAGATCGGACTCGACGATCTCCGTGCGCGGGTCGGCGAGCGCCCGGGCCGAGAGTCCGGCGAGCGGGCCGTCCCGGTGCCAGTCGATGATGGCCCGCTCGCGCTCGACCACCGTGATGCGCCCCCAGCGGGGGTCGGCGGCCGCGTGCGCGAGCGAGAACCCGACGCCGAGCCCGCCGATCAGCACGCTCGGCTCCGGGCGCCCGTCCAGGGCGTCGTACGCCGCGTCCACGAGCAGCCGCTCGGAACGTCCGTCGGACGTGTCCATCAGGAAGCAGCCGTTGGCGATGATCTGCAGCAGCGCGCCGTGGCGCCGCAACACGACCTCGCCGAACGGGCCCTGGCGGCGGTCGATGACCACGGGGGTGTCGTACGAGGCAGTCATGGCCGCCATCCTGGCATTCTCGCCGGAATGGGTGGCCGGAATTTCGCCCGGGGCCCGGCCCCCACGGTCCGGACCCCGGGCGGTGCGGGATCAGGCGCCCCGCCGTCTCGTACGAGATCCAGGCCGTGCCCGTACGGGAACACCGGATCCCGCGTGTCGTCGGGCACGTCGGGGCGCGACGCCCGCACCGCCGCCATCGAGCGCGGCAGTTCGAAGGGCAGCCGCCCCTCTGCCGTCGCCCGCCCGAAGGCGCGTCGAGGAGCGCTGCGTCGCTCGCGCCGAGTCGGCGATCAGGGCGGCGGCCCGTTCGGTGATCTCGGGGAGGACGGCGGGCCGTTCGAGGTTGACGCACACCAGTGTGGGCACCGCGTCCAGCAGCCGCAGGACGTCCTTCAATTCGTCCTCGGGGAAGGCGAGCGAGCCGGCGTGGAAGAAGGACTCGAAGAGCCCGGGACGCCGCTCGTACGGAGTCGCCAGGCGCAGCACGGAGAGGTCCGCGTCGAGGGGATCGGCGACGACCTGCCCGTCCGCCCGCCGTCCGCTCCGAGACGCCCCGCACGTACAGCTTCGGGCGGTCCTTCGGCGAGCAGCCCCGAGGGCTTCGACATGGTGGGCCCCTTCCGCGCCTACGCGGACCGGCTGCTGCGGTCGATCACGGTGGCGGGCCGGGGCCTTACAGCGGATGCCTGACCCCCGAGGTCCCTTCCTGCGGAGCCGCTCCTCGAGGAGTTGCTGTGCGTCGGCCGGTACGGGCGCCGGTCATGGACAGCGACCCGGGGGGCGCGAACGGTGGGGTGCGACGGAAGGAGCGCCGCACCGTGGACCGGAGCGCCACCGGGCCAACCGGCGCGTCCACCGGCCGAGCGGACGCCCGCGCCAGCCGAGCGGACGCCCGCGCCAGCCGAGCGGACGCCCGCGCCAGCCGAGCGGACGCCCGCGCCAGCCGAGCGGACGCCCGCGCCAGCCGAGCGGACGCCCGCGCCAGCCGAGCCGACACTGCACCGGCCGAGCCGACACTGCACCGGCCGAGCCGACACTGCACCGGCCGAGCCGACACTGCACCGGCCGAGCCGACACCTGCACCGGGCCGGAGTCGGGCGCGCCTCTCCCAGGCCTGGGAGGTTCCCCGTGATCCTGCCGGGAGCGGCCGGACTACGGCTCCTCGTGCCGGTTCCCGACGTGGTGACCGCTCAGCAGGGGAGCCTCCACCCGCCACCCCAGTGACTCGTACAGGGCCCGCCCCTCCGGCGTTCCCGCCAGGACTCCGGTCTCGGCGCCCTGGTCCGCGGCGGCCCGGGTGAGGGTTCGCATGACGAGGCGGCCGAGCCCCCGCCGCCGGTGCTCCACCGACGTCTCTATCTGGTCGACGACCGCCGTCCTGCCGGTGGGAGCGATCTGGCCGCGGGCCGCCCAGGAGCCGTCCGATGCCGTGACCAGGGCGCGAGTGACGCCCCCGAGGGTCCAGGTGCGCAGCCGGTAGCCGACGGGCAGGGAACGCTCCGGCGCGGCGCTCCCGGCATCGGTCAGGGGCGCGGACATCAGGTAGCCGGGCTCGGGGTCGATCCACCAGCCCGTGCCGAGCCAGGGCCGGACGACCGAAGGCTCGGCGAAGACCTTGAGCCAGACTCCGGCCGCGGTCACCGCGTCCGCGACCTTGCGGACCGCGGCCTCCTCGACGTGGTCGTTCGCCGCCCCGAGGACATGGCGCGTGACGTGCCCCTTCTGCCCCACGTCGATCGTGTACCCCCATCCCTCGACGACGGGCGGCGCCGCCCCGCGCGAGACGACCCACCCGTCCACCCAGGCCCGCACGATCCTGTCCACCGCTGCCCCCTGCGCTCGCTTCCGGTTCATGTAATGGTCATTTTGCCATTTGAGCCATTACTCATCCGGTGATGATGCCAGGGTGGGCCGACGTCGCGCCACCCTTCGAAGGGCACTCCGATGGCGGCTTCCCGCTCGATCGGCCCCCGGCCCCGTGGACCGGTGATGACCAGCGGTGATGCGTGCGGGGTGACAGTCGATCGGAAGTGATCGCTCAGAGCGAACAGCCGCCGGGGAACATTGGGGAGCCGCCGTGCATTGAGTCGGCATAGCTCAACTTGACTGCCGAAGGGGAGATCATGGCTTCGACGTCCGCATCACTCACTCTGCCCGTGCTGCCGCTCGACGACGAGGTCGTGCTGCCCGGAATGGTGGTTCCGCTGGATCTGAACGACACCGATGTGCGTGCCGCGGTGGAGGCCGCCCAGGCCGCCGCCCGTTCAACGCCCGGCAAGCCTCAGGTACTCCTGGTGCCACGCATCGACGGGACCTACGCGAGCACCGGAGTGCTCGGCACCGTCGAGCAGGTCGGCCGGCTGGCCGACGGCGACCCGGGCGCGCTGATTCGCGGGCGCGGGCGCGTGAAGGTGGGCGCGGGGACCACCGGTCCCGGTGCCGCGCTCTGGGTCGAGGGCACCCGTGTCGAGGAGACCGTGCCCGACCCGATGCCCGGCCGGGTGGCCGACCTGGTGAAGGAGTACAAGGCCCTGGCCACCAGCTGGCTGCGCAAGCGCGCGGCCTGGCAGGTCGTGGACAGGGTGCAGCAGATCGACGATGTTTCCGCCCTTGCCGACAATTCCGGTTACTCACCGTTCCTGACCGTCCAGCAGAAGGTCGAGCTGCTGGAGACCGCCGATCCGGTGGCCCGGCTGAAGCTCGCCACCGAGCAGCTCCGCGAGCACCTCGCCGAGCAGGATGTCGCCGAGTCCATCGCCAAGGACGTCCAGGAGGGCGTCGACAAGCAGCAGCGCGAGTTCCTGCTGCGGCGCCAGCTGGAAGCCGTACGCAAGGAACTGCGTGACCTCAGGGGCGAGGACGGCGAGGAGGAGTCCGACGACTACCGCGCCCGCGTCGAGGCCGCCGATCTTCCGGAGAACGTCCGCGAGGCCGCCCTCAAGGAGGTCGAGAAGCTGGAGCGGTCCAGCGACCAGTCGCCCGAGGGCAGCTGGATCAGGACCTGGCTCGACACCGTCCTGGAGCTGCCGTGGACCGAGCGGACCGAGGACGCGTACGACATCCAGGGCGCCCAGTCCGTGCTCGACGCCGAGCACGCCGGCCTGGAGGACGTGAAGGAGCGCATCACCGAGTACCTCGCCGTGCGCAAGCGGCGCTCCGAGCGCGGTCTCGGAGTCGTCGGCGGCCGGCGCGGCGGTGCCGTGCTCGCGCTCGTCGGTCCGCCCGGCGTCGGCAAGACCTCGCTCGGCGAGTCCGTCGCGCACGCCATGGGCCGAAAGTTCGTCCGCGTCGCCCTCGGCGGCGTGCGGGACGAGGCCGAGATCCGCGGACACCGCCGTACGTACGTCGGCGCGCTGCCCGGCCGGATCGTCCGCGCCATCAAGGAGGCCGGGTCGATGAACCCGGTGGTCCTGCTCGACGAGATCGACAAGGTCGGCTCCGACTTCCGGGGCGACCCGGCGGCGGCGCTGCTCGAAGTCCTCGACCCGGCACAGAACCACACCTTCCGCGACCACTACCTGGAGGTCGAACTCGACCTCTCCGACGTCGTGTTCCTGGCCACGGCCAATGTGCTCGAAGCCATCCCGGAGGCCCTGCTCGACCGCATGGAGCTGGTCCGCCTCGACGGCTACACCGAGGACGAGAAGGTCGTCATCGCCCGGGACCACCTGCTGCCGCGCCAGCTGGAGCGGGCCGGTCTCGAGAAGGACGAGGTCGTCCTCGCGGAGAGCGCGCTGCGCAAGCTCGCCGGGGAGTACACCCGGGAAGCGGGCGTGCGCAATCTGGAGCGGGGCATCGCCCGGCTGCTGCGCAAGGTCGCGGCCCAGCACGAACTGGGCGAGCGGGAGCTGCCGTTCACGGTGACCGACGGCGACCTGCGCGGGCTCATCGGGCGCCCGCACCATGTGCCCGAGTCCGCTCAGGACCCGGCCGAGCGCCGTACGGCGGTGCCCGGTGTCGCCACCGGTCTGGCCGTCACCGGCGCGGGCGGTGACGTCCTCTACGTGGAGGCGTCGCTGGCAGACCCGGAGACGGGCGCGGCGGGTCTGACCCTCACCGGTCAGCTGGGCGACGTGATGAAGGAGTCGGCACAGATCGCGCTCTCCTTCCTGCGCTCGCACGGCGCGGAGCTCGAACTGCCCGTCGGCGACCTGAAGGACCGGGGAGCGCACATCCACTTCCCGGCGGGCGCGGTCCCCAAGGACGGCCCGAGCGCGGGCGTCACGATGACGACCGCCCTGGCGTCGCTCCTGTCCGGCCGGCTGGTCCGCACCGACGTGGCCATGACCGGCGAGGTCTCGCTGACCGGCCGTGTCCTGCCGATCGGCGGCGTGAAGCAGAAGCTGCTCGCCGCGCACCGCGCGGGTGTCACGACCGTGATCATCCCGAAGCGCAACGAGGCCGATCTGGACGACGTCCCGGCCGAGGTCCTGGAGAAGCTCGACGTCCACGCCGTCACGGACGTCCGCCAGGTCCTCGAGCTGGCACTGGCGCCGGCGACGAACGGCGCTGTGCCGAAGGTTCCGGTGGCGGCGTGACGGACGGCGCCGTGCCGAAGGTTCCGGTAGCGGTGACGGGGGCGCCTCCCAGGCGTTGAGCACTGGGGGAGGACGCTGCCGGAAGGGAAGGCCCGGGTCCCGTGAGGGAGGCCCGGGCCTGCGCCGTACGCCGGTGCCGGGGGTCGTGGCCGTACGCCGGCTACGCGCGTCCGGGCGTGCGATCTCGCCGTACGCCCGTGCCGTGCCTCAGCCGTTGGCGAGTGCCTGTACGCGGTCCAGGGCGCCGTTGAACTTGTCGTGGTCCCCGACCGTCGGACCGGACGAGGTGTACTGCCACATCGTGTAGAACCCCCAGCCCGCGGGGAGCGTCCCCGGATCGGAGGCGTAGCGCGCGATCCACAGCGGGTTGGCGGAGGCGAAGCCGCCGTGGTTGCCGGTGCACTGGGTCCACCAGGTGGTGGCCGTGTAGATCACCGCGTCGCGCCCGGTGCGGGCCTTGTACTGGGTGAGGAAGCTGCTGATCCAGCTGACCATGGCGCTCTGTGTCTTGCCGTAGCAGGCGGCGCCGTACGGGTTCCACTCGATGTCGAGGACGCCGGGCAGGGTCTTGCCGTCCCTGGACCAGCCGCCGCCGTGGTCGACGAAGTAGTTGGCCTGGGTGGCGCCGGTCGTCGTGTCCGGGGTCCCGAAGTGGTACGAGCCGCGGATCATGCCGACGTTGTACGCGCCGTTGTACTGCTGGGCGAAGTACGGGTTCGTGTAGTACGTCCCCTCGGTCGCCTTGGTGTAGGCCCACCTGACCCCGCTGCTCCACAGCGTCGACCAGGCGACGTTGCCCTGGTACCCGGAGACGTCCACTCCTTCCGTCCGGGTGGCGTCACCGGTGGACGGTGTGCCGTCCCGGCCGTCGTGGGCGATGACCCCGATGCCCATCCGGGCGGATCCCCGGGCGGGAGTGTCGGCGGCGGAGGAGGGGAGGGAGTACAGAAGGGAGAAGGCGGCGAGCAGGGTTCCTACCACGAGCGGTCGCAGGCGGTGGGCCGTTCCGGATCTGTGCACGGGCATATGCGTGCCTCCGAAGGGCGATGGAGCTCCGGTGGAGCTCGGTGGGGGGAAGCGCGGGCACGCGTGCCGAAGGGGGGATCAGGCCGTCCCTGGCCTGGGGTGGCGTGCGCATGCCAGCACATAAGTGTCTGATAAAGAAGCTACGCACGTAGACGGCGGCGTGGGAAGAGGGGCCGGAGGCTGCCGTTGGTCTACGCCTGCGAAATACTGGCGGAGCTGCGGCAACGGCGAGTTCTGGCGGAAACTTTCAGGATCGGGAAACCGGGTCAGGGGTGCTGACGTGCACGAGCACGGAAACGACGGCGGACGGCCGGTCGAATCCGGCGTGTCGGGAAATGGTGTGGACCGGTCCGTGACGCGCGGCGGCGCGGAGCGCGAGTTCCTGTCCCTGGAACGCGAGTTGACCGTGTTCCTGCGCCGCGCCCGGGCCAACCAGGGGGAGATGGCCCGCGAGGTCCATCCGGACCTGGAGTCCGCCGCGTACGGGCTGCTCGTCCGCCTCGAGGAGTGCGGCCGCCAGCGCGCCACGGAACTCGCCGCCTATATCGGCGTCGGCAAGGCCACCATGTCCCGGCAGTTGCGCGCCCTGGAGGAGTTGGGTCTCGTGGCGCGCGAACCCGACCCCGCCGACGGCCGTGCCTGGCTCGTGCACCTCACCGACGAGGGCCGCGGCCGCGTCACCAGCGTCCGCGAGGCCCGCCGGGCCCGCTACGTCAGCCAACTCGCCCACTGGGACCAGGACGAGGTCGCGGAACTCGCCCGGCTGCTGCACCAGCTGAACGTCGGCATGGAGAAGTAGCCCGCCGTCCGGCCGCCGTCCCCGTCCCCTCACAGTTGCACGAACACCACCGTCGCGTCGTCGTGCCTCTTGCCCCGCAGAGGACGCGACCCCTCCGGCGCGTCCGCGCGTTCCAGTACCCGAACGCGTTCGACGAGGGCCGAGGACCCCTCCTTGCGCACGAGGGCGAACAGCTCGGCCCAGTCGCCCATGTGGAAGCGCTCCACCCAGCGGGTGGCGCCGTCCGTGAAGGCCGCCAGGGCGCGGACGGAGGCCCGGGGGAGTGTGCCCGCCACCGCGCGGGAGGCCACCGAGGGGTCCGCGGCCGCCGTGAAGAAGCCGCCCTCCCTGTTGCGGACGGTGGCGTCGGCGACGGCGTCCGTGGCGAGCGAGGCGCGCGGGAGGCGGGAGAGGCGGTCGTCCAGCAGGGCGTTCACCTCACCGGTGGGGGATTCCACCAGCAGCGCCGAGTCCGAGAGCACCAGATACTCGATCTTGGACGGGGACCACCGTGCGAGGGCGACGGTTGCCTGGGGTGTGCGTGGGTGAGAAAGGTCACAGGTGCCGGCGTGCGCCTCGGCCACACGGCCGATGGCCTGTGACAGGACCTCCGGCAGGGGCAAATCCCCCTGCGAAACGGACAGTTCGGTCAGCGCCCCGCCGAGCCGCGCGGAGAACCAGGAGACCGGATGCAGGCAGCCGTAGTCGCCGCGAGGGGGTGTCACCCCGTCCAGCACCACCAGCGAACCGCCCTGTCCTGAGGCGGGAAGTCCGACCGATGCGAAGTCCTCATTGGGGCGGTCCGGGTCACCGGGCTCCGAGACGAGTTCAGTGCGCATCCCGCCAGTCTGCACGAGCCCTTCACAAGGTCCGCGAAACGTCGGCAAGGGTCGCGCGATCGTGCGGACCGGCAGCTCAGCGCCAGGTTTGGCATGGAATGATCGACTCCGGCAACACGTGGCGGCGAATACTGCCAAAGCACGTCCCCGACGTCCAACCGGCCCGCCGCGCAGGCCCCACACGCGAGCCGCGGGAACTTGCCCGCCAACTCCCCTCCGATGTTCACTCCTTCGGGTGGCGGGTCAGATGATGCGGGACCACTGCCCACCGGCACTGGGAGGGTCGGGAGCCGTACCGGGCGGACGCCGCGATTGACGGGACGTCACCCGGGCCCCAAATGGGTACACGAGTCAGGAATGCGAGCACCGGTGCAGAAGACGCGGCCGAGGCGCACAGGCAAGAAGACGGCCTCCAACTCCACAGAGAGTGGCGCCGTCGGCGACGCCACCGACTCCACGGGCCGGGGCAGGACCGCCCACGTACGCAACCGGCTGATCGTGGCCGTGGCGGTCGTCGCGGCCGCCATCGCCGGAGCCGGCGCGCCCACGGTGCTGTCCGCCTCGCAACAACTGAACGACTCCCAGAACCTGGTGACGCTCTCCCAGCGCACCCAGCAGGCGCTGACCCTCGCGCACTCGCTGGCCGACGAGCGCGACGACGTCACCTCGTACGTCGCCGCGGGCCGGCCCAAGGCCAAGGCGCCCTCCGAACAGCGCAGCGCCCGGGTCGACCGGCAGGTCGACGAGCTGCGCGCCGACGAGGACGCCCCCGCCGCGCTGCTCAAGGACCTCGACGCCATCGCGGCCCTCCGGCGAGCGGCGCTCACCGGGAAGAGCACCGCCCTCGAAACGCACCAGGCGTACTCCGAGGCCATCACCGAACTCCACGCCCTCGCCGAGGACCTGGCCGACCGGACGCCGCTGCGCGCGGGCTCCGGAGCGCACGCCCTCGCCGAACTGGACACCGCCGTCCAGCAGTCCGCCGCCGCCCGCGGACTGCTCCTCGCGGCCCTCGGCATCCCGCGCACCACCCAGACCGTCATCGACCCGATCACCGGTCTGGCGTCGACCACGAGCACCTCGTCGGCCGCCGACACCAAGCAGCGCGACGCGCTGAGCGCCGCCGCCCAGCAGGCCCGCCTCCGCTCCGACGCGGCCGTCGCCGACTTCCGCGAGACCGCGCCCAAGAAGGCCGTGGCGTCCTACGACTCCACCGTCACCGGCCCCGACGTCACCTCCGCCGACAAGTACCTGGCGAGTCTCACCGCTCAGCCGAAGCTCTCCGGCTCCGCGCTCGACACCGGCACCAAGAAGCTGGACGCCGCGCTGTCCGCCCGGATCGAGCTGATGCGCGGAGCCGAAGCCTCCCTCAACGACCACCGCACCAAGGACCTCGAACTGCTGCGGGACGACGACGTCACCGCGCTGGAGATCCGCATCACCGCCCTCGGCGTGCTGCTGCTCGTCGCGGTCGGCGTCGCGATGGCCATGGCCCGCACGCTCACCCGGCCGCTCGCCGTCCTGCGCCTCGGCTCGGCCCGGCTCGCCGCCGACCCGGGCTCCCAGGAACCGGTCAAGTTCACCGGCCGCAACGACGAGTTCGCCCAGGTCGTCCGCTCCGTCAACGCGCTGCACACGCACGCCGCCACGCTCCACGAGCGGATCGCCACCCTCGAAGGCGACCGCAAGCACCTCATCGGCCAGCGCCAGCTGATGGCCGACGAGCGCGACAAGCTGCGCGGCGAACTCGCCGAGGCGGCGACCCACTTGCAGCAGGTGCGCGGCACCATCCACAGCACCTTCGTCAACCTCGCGCTGCGCACCCTCGGCCTCGTCGAGCGCCAGCTCGGCGTCATCGAGGGCCTGGAGGACCGGGAGCAGGACCCGGACCGCCTCGCCACCCTCTTCAAGCTCGACCACTTCGCCACCGTCATGCGGCGGCACAGCGAGAACCTCCTCGTCCTCGCGGGCGCCGAGCACGTCCAGCACCACGCGGGCCCGGTCCCGCTCGTCGACGTCGTACGGGCCGCGGTCAGCGAGATCGAGCGCTATGAGCGGGTGCGCATCGCCGCGCTGCCGCCGCACGCGCACATCGTCGGATTCGCCGCCGACGACCTCAGCCACCTGGTGGCCGAACTCCTGGAGAACGCCACCTCGTTCTCGCCGCCCGACGTGCCCGTCGAGGTCTCCGGCTGGCTGCTGGAGAGCGGCGAGGTGATGCTCTCCGTGCAGGACGAGGGCATCGGCATGACCGACGAGCGGATGAGCCACCTCAACGCCCGCCTCGACGAGTTCGACCCCGAGGACACGTACGACCAGGAGAGCGGCGAGGGACTCGGGCTCGGCCTGTACGTGGTGGCCCGGCTCGCCCACCGGCACGGCGTACGGGCGCAGTTGCGCGAGCAGAAGCAGGGCGGTGTGGCCGCCGTGGTCGTCCTCCCGAAGGCACTGCTGGCAGCCGCGCCCGCGTCCACCGTCCCCGCCACCACCCGGCTTGTCGGCGCCGCTCCCCAGGTCGCCCTGCCCGGCGCCGACGCCGAGGCCAACTCCAATGTCCTGCACGGCCGTTCGGCCCTCGCCGCGTCGGCCCCGGTCGGCGACGAGGACCCGGTGATCGCGGCGGCCCAGGCGGCCGTACGGGACGCCGGGCCCGAGGCGGACCCGGCGCCCGGGCAGGCACCCGTTCCCGCGCCCGGACCGGCCGCGCAGACCCCGCTCATCCCGGCGCCCCGCGAGCCCCAGCCGGCCGCCGAGCCGGAGCCCGAACTCACGCCCGAGACCACGATGGAGCTGCTGCTCCCGGATCTCGCCCCGGAAGCTCTCGTACCGGACGCCTCCGGTACGGCATCTCCGGCACCCGAGTCCCCGGCACCGGGATCCTTCGCACCCGAGTCCTTCGCACCGGAGCCCGTCGCACCGGATGTCCCCGGTGCGGCATCTCCGGCACCCGAGTTCCCGGCACCGGGATCCTTCGCACCCGAGTCCTTCGCACCGGAGCCCGTCGCACCGGATGTCCCCGGTGCGGCATCTCCGGCACCCGAGTTCCCGGCACCGGGATCCTTGGCACCGGAGCCCTTCGCACCGGAGCCCGTCGCACCGGCCGCCCCCGGTGCGGCATCTCCGGCACCCGAGTTCCCGGCACCCGAGTCCCTCGCAGCGGACGCCTCCGGTATGGCATCTCCGGCACCCGGGTCCCCGGCACAGGGGATCTCGGCACCGGGATCTCCCGCACCCGAGTCTCCGGCGCAGGGAATCTCGGCACCGGGATCCCTCGCGCGCGAGTCCCTCGTACCGGAAGCTCCCGCACCGGGAGCCGCGGCGCCCGGGTCCCACGCTTCGGAATTCTCCGCACCGGACTCCACCGGGGCGGCGACCGCGCCGGGGGCGGCACCCGCACCCGGCTCCGGACCCGCATCCGTACCCGCCCCCCGATCCGCCGAGCCGGACCCCGGCCTCGCCGGACCCGCACCGGTCTCCCCCCAGGCGGCAGACCTCGCCGAGCCGGCTCCCGGCTTCGACACGGACGCCCCCGCCCCGGGCGGGACGGCCCCCGGTGTCGCCGAGGCCGCTCCGGCGACGGACCCGTCCGCAGAGGTCACCACCGACCCGTACGCCATCGGCCCCGACAGCCACGAGCGGGCGCCCGACGAGCACCCCAGGGTCACCGACAAGGGCCTGCCCAAGCGGACGCCGAAGATCTCCGCCCCCGCCGCAGCCCCGCGGCCGCGTGTGGGCGGCGTGGACGCCGATGCCCTGCGCCGCAGGCTGGGCGGCTTCCACCGGGGCGCGGTCGAGGGGCGTCGCGACGTGGAGGCGGAGATCGCCGACCGGACGGCGGAGACCCCCGCGCCCGACGGACCGAAACTGTCGGCACCCGTGCCCACCGCACCCGCTCCCGCAGGACACGCGCCCACGGCGCACCGGCTCAACGCACAGGACGTAGAAGCATCGGGGGGCACAGTCGAGGAGGCAAGCAGTTGACCGCGACCAGTACCTTCGGCCTGAGCAGCGAAGCACGTAACCTGCACTGGCTGCTGACCAATCTCGTCGAGGAGGTGCCGGGACTCCTGTCGGTCGCGGTCGTCTCCTCGGACGGCCTGCTGCTGCTCTCCTCCGACCCCGGCCGCAACGCCGAGGCGCGGACGGCAGACAGCACCAGGCCCACCGGCCCCAAGGGCTCCGCCGCCGACCTCGCCACCATCGTCTCCGGCATCGGCAGCCTCACCATCGGCGCCGCCAAGCTGATGGACGGCGGCGGCGTCAAACAGACGATGGTCGCGATGGACGAGGGCAGTCTCTTCGTCATGGCGATCAGCGACGGCTCGCTGCTCGGAGTGCACGGCTCCCCGGACTGCGACATGAGCGTGGTGGCCTACCACATGGCGCTCTTCGTCGGCCGGGCCGGACACGTCCTGACCCCCGAGCTGCGTATCGAGCTCCGAAAATCCCTCGAGGCCCAGGCCCAGGCCCAGACCGTGGCCGGCGCCGAGGCCGAGGCGCTCGGGAGTACCCGATGACCGTGTCGAACGGTGTTTCGAAGCTCCCGGTGCGCGGCGGCGGCCGCAAGCCCGCCCGGGTACGCCCCTACTCGCTCACCGGCGGACGGACGCGCTTCGGCCACGTCCTGCTGGTGGAGACCTTCGTGGCCGCGCTGGAGGCCCCGCAGGAGCGCAAGGAGCTGACCAACGGCTCGCTCACCCACCGGGTGATGCCCGAGATGCTGGCCATCGTCGAACTCTGCCGCCGGATGCGCACGGTGGCCGAGATCGCCGCCCTCCTCAGGATGCCGCTCGGAGTGGTCCGGGTGCTGCTGAGCGACCTGGCGGACCAGGGAAAGATCCGTGTGTACGGAACAGGTCACGGCCCGGGACAGCCGGACCGCGCTCTGCTGGAAAGGGTGTTGAGTGGACTCCGTCGTCTCTGACGCCGAACCTGGCGTCGCCCCTCTCCTCGACGACGAGGAGAATCTGCAGGCCTGGCAGACGGACCGCACGCGCGCGCCGATCGCCACGAAGATCGTGGTGGCGGGCGGCTTCGGCGTCGGCAAGACCACGCTCGTCACCTCCGTCTCGGAGATCACTCCCCTCCAGACGGAGGCGCTGATGACCCGGGCGAGCGAGGACACCGACGACCTCACGGGTACGCCGGAGAAGCTGACCACCACCGTGGCCATGGACTTCGGGCGCATCACGCTCGACGACGACCTGGTGCTCTACCTCTTCGGTACGCCGGGCCAGCAGCGGTTCTGGTTCATGTGGGACGACCTGGTGCGCGGCGCGATCGGTGCGGTGGTCCTCGCGGACACCCGCCGCCTCTCGGACTGCTTCCCGGCGCTCGACTACTTCGAGAGCTGCGGACTGCCGTACGTCGTCGCCGTCAACCACTTCGACGGCAGCGACCGGTTCGAGCCGGACGACGTGCGCGAAGCCCTCACGGTTCCTCCGCACATACCTGTCATGATCATGGACGCACGTCGCCGGATCTCGGTCGTCGAGGCCCTGCTCGCCCTGGTCGGCCACGCGCTCGAAGTCAGCCCCGAATAGGGACGCCCAAGTCCTAGGAGAAGCAACCCGCATGCGGAAGATACTCGTCGTCGGAGCCGGTCAGTCCGGACTCCAGCTCGCCCTCGGCCTCCAGTCGCAGGGGTACGAGGTCACCCTGATGTCGAACCGGACCGCGGACGAGATCCGGTCCGGCCGGGTCATGTCGACGCAGTGCATGTTCGACACGGCACTCCAGCACGAGCGCGATCTTCAGCTGAACTTCTGGGAGTCGCAGGCCCCGAAGATCGAAGGTCTCGGCGTCTCGGTCGCGGCCCCCGGCTCCTTCGACCCGGGCCCCTCGCAGCGCGCCATCGACTGGGTCGGCAAGCTCGACGGGTACGCGCAGTCGGTCGACCAGCGGGTCAAGATGGCCGGCTGGATGGAGACGTTCGCTCAGCGCGGCGGCCAGCTGGTCATCCACGGCGCGGCGGTCTCCGACCTCGACTACTTCTCCCGCGCCTACGACCTGGTACTCGTCTCGGCGGGCAAGGGCGAACTCGTCTCGATGTTCGGCCGCGACGCCGCCCGCTCCCCGTACACCGAGCCGCAGCGCGCCCTCGCGGTGGCCTACGTCCACGGCCTCGGCCCGCGTCCTGAGCACCCGGACTACGACGCGGTCCGCTGCAACCTGGTCCCCGGTGTCGGCGAGCTCTTCATCATGCCGACCCTCACCACCTCGGGCCGCGCCGACATCCTCTTCTGGGAGGGCATACCCGGTGGCCCGCTCGACGCCTTCAACGGTGTGAAGGACCCCGCCGAGCACCTCTCCCTGACCCTGGAACTCATGGAGCGGTTCACGCCCTGGGAGTACGCGCGGGCCACCAACGTCGAACTGACCGACGCGGGCGGCACGTTGTCCGGGCGGTACGCCCCCACCGTCCGCAACCCGATCGGCCGCCTCCCCGGCGGCGGACTGGTCCTCGGGGTCGCCGACGTCGTCGTGGCCAACGACCCGATCACCGGCCAGGGTTCCAACTCGGCCTCCAAGTGCGCCGCCGCCTACCTCGCCTCGATCGTCGAGCAGGGCGACAAGCCCTTCGACGAGGAGTGGATGCAGGCGACGTTCGACCGCTACTGGGACACCGCGCAGCACGTCACCAAGTGGACCAACGCGATGCTGGGCGTCCCGCCGGAGCACGTCCTCAACCTGATCGGCGCCGCGGGCCAACTCCCGCCCGTCGCCGACCGTTTCGCCAACGGCTTCAACAACCCGGCCGACTTCGAGAACTTCTTCTTCGAGCCGGAGAAGACGGCCGCTTACCTGGCCTCGGTCACCGGGGCCTGACGGGAGTACGGTCAGCCGTCCGGCGCTCTCGTACCGGCCGGGCCGTGGCCGTCCCCGGCAGGTCCTATTCGCAGCCGGGCGGGTTCTTCCCGGCCGGGACGAACTGGAGTGTGGGCATCCCGGCGGCGTCGAAGTCGGCGGTGTCCGGGCCGATCAGGGTCATGTAGCCGGAGATCCACTGGCTGTAGGGCGGGGGCCGATCCCCCTTGACCTGCTCGACGCCGGGGAAGACCGTGTCGAGGACCCACCAACGGCCCCCGAACTTCACCCATTTGATTCCGCAGTGCGTATAGATGTCGTACGGGTACGCCTTGTGCTGCACGGGCTTCGCAGGTCCTTCCTGCCAGGCGCCCTTCGTGACGGTGCGGGCGGGCAGGGTGGGGCCGTGGTACCCCTCGGCCGTCGGGGTGTCGGTCAGGGACGAGCAGCCGGTGAGCAACAGTCCGGCGCTCAGGAGCAGGACGGCGGCTCGGCGCGATGTCTTCATGGTCCCAAGACGCCCGGGGTTCGCGTTCCGTTCGATCCCGGCGGGCGTGGGGCCGTGACGGTGCCGGGCGGGACGGGGACTACCTCGTCCCGGGAGCCGGCGCGACGGGGGCGTAGCCCTCGTCGGACCCCTCCGTGGCGCCCTCGGGGAGCTTCGGCGGCGTGTAGTGCGCCAGGGGCGACCCCTGCGGATCCGGACGCACCGCGCCCAGCAGCGGGTTCGCGGCGATGGGCGACACCTTGATCCTCGAACCGGGCCGCGGCGCCTGCACCACCATCCCCTCGCCCAGGTAGATGGCGACGTGCGTGGCCTCGGGGAAGTAGATCACCAGATCGCCGGGCCGCAGCTCGTTCAGCGGGATTCTCGGGAGCCGGGCCCACTGCTCCTCACTGGTACGGGGGATGGGCCGACCGGCCCGCTCCCAGGCCTGCGACGTCAGCCCCGAGCAGTCGTAGGCCTTCGGGCCCTCCGCGCCCCACTCGTACGGCTTCCCGATCTGCCCGACGGCGTAGCGCAGCGCCTCCTCGCCCTCCCGCGACGGCGGCCGCACGCTGCTGAGCGCGCCGGACGCCATGATCTTCTTCTGGGCCGTGGCCGTCCCCGACTTCTCGAACCTGTCCAGCTCGGCGAGCTGCTCCGCGGTCAGCGAGGCGAGCAGCTTCTGGACGTCGTCGAGCCGCTCGCGCACCTCGTCCCGCTCCTTCTTCTGCCGTTCGGCGAGCGAGAGCTGACCGTCCAGCGCCTTCCGGGCCGCGCGCGCGAGCACGTCGGTCCGCTGCTCGCTGCCCGCCACCCGCTGCACGGTCTCGGCCCGCTCCAGAGACAGCTGTCCGATCAGATGCCCCTGGTCGAGGGCGTGCTGCGGATCCCGGGCGAGCAGCAGCCGTACGTACGTGGAGATCTCGCCGCTGCTCTGGTACTGCTGCCGGGCCAGCCGCCCCGCGGCGCCGCGGCTGTCGCGCAGCGAGAGGCGGGCCCTGGCGAGTCCGGCGTCGAGCCTGCCGACCTCGGCGCGCTGCTTCTTCAGCTTCTCGGCGGTCCCGTTGTACGTCTCGGTGGCGCGTTCGGCGTCCCGGTACAGCCGCTGAAGATCCGTCAGCAGCAAGGCGACGGGCCGCTGGGCATCGGTTCCGGAACCCGGGCCCGGCTCGGGAAGGGCCGCCGCGGGCGCGGGCGAGAACAGCACCCCGGCCGCGATCGCCCCCGTACAGACCAGACGCAGAAGCCTTGCTGACACGTCATCACCTCCGGTGCCGGGGTGGTCCGTCCACCACCCGTCTCGCACCGGAAGGATCGGGCGACCGCGTCCCGGGCGCGCGCCGGGTGACCGCTTCGGCCCAAGAAGGTCACTCGTCGGCGTTGCGGTCCGGCGTGGCGCCGCCCCCGTCCCGGCTGCCGTGCGTGCCCGAGGACCAGGGCCACTTGAACCGGCGTTCCGACGCGTCGCCCTCGGGGGCGTACTCGTACTTCCACCCCTGGTGCAGCCCGAGCCGCTTGCTCGTCGCCGCCTGGACGCGCCGGTAGACCAGCACGGTGGGCCTGCCGCCGTCCGCGTCGGGCACCGGGACCCGGTACGTCTTCGGCGGGTGACCGGTGATCCCGAGCAGGACCGGCAGGACGCGGCCGTCCAGCGGGCCGCCGACAAAGGGGGTGTCTTCGCTCTTCACCGGACCAGTGTCACAGCAGGTGGGCCGCATCCCCGACAACGGGCAGCACCCGGCGGACCAAGGCCCCCACGATGCCGTCCGGGCTCTCCATCGCGAGCGAGGCACGGACCACCGCGGCGGTCTGCGGATCGCGCCCCGCGCTAGCCACGAGCGCGGCCACGAACTGCTCGACGAGCCAGTCCCGCAGCTCGTCCAGCGGCGGTTCCTTGCCCTCGTCGAGCCAGATCAGCGAGGCGGCCTCCACGGCCGTGATCCACATCCGTACGGTCATCCTCAGCCGGGGCCCGGGATCCTTCACCGCCAGATGATCGAGAATGTGCTCCGCCGCCGCCCTGCGGACCCCGTCGACTATGGCCGTGGTCCGCGAGGTCTCGATGACGCTCCCGCCCTGCAACAACGCGCTGAACCCGGCGTCGTGCTGGTCCACGAACGCGAGGTACCGGTCGAGGGCCCGGGAGAGCCGCTGAGTGAGTGGCCCCTCCGGAGGCTCCGCGAAGCAGTGCTCCAGCTCCTGCGCGGCGGACCGCAGGGCAGCCTCGTACAACTGCTGCTTGCCGCCCGGGAAGTACCGGTACACCAGCGGCCGCGACACTCCGGCCGCCTCGGCCACATCGTCCAGCGAGACCTCCTCGGGCACCCGCTGGGCGAACAGGGACAGCGCGGCTTCGAGCAGCTGACTGCGCCGCTCCTCGACGCTGAGCCGACGGTATGCGGGGGTAGGAGCCTGCGAGGTCATGCCGGGCAGCGTAACCGCCCACCCACAAACCCCCCGCACGACGACGGCCCCGTCACCGCCCACGGGGACACCATCGCCGACCCCCGCCACACAACCCCCACCCGGGCGCCGTACGACCGAGGCGCCCGGCCAACAAACAGGCCCCCGCCGCCTCCCCCGCCCGGCGTCGTACGACCGGCGAGCCCGCCCGACGCACAAGTCCCCACCTGGCGTCGTACGACCGACAGGGCCCCGCCCTCCCGCACAAGCCCCCACACGGCGGCAGCCGCCGAACAGCGCGAGGGGACGTGCCGGTACATCGAATGCCCGCAGCCGGACGGATCGAAAGACGCGTCTCCTCGGCACGCCGGTCCGATTCGTTCGGCTGCGGGCGGATGTACCGGCGCGGCCCCGCCCCCCTCGAAACCGCGGCGCCCCGAGCCCTGTCGAGCGGAGCCGATCCCAGCCCGGCCCGGCCGACCCGAGCCCGCCCGCAGGAGCCGCTCAGGCCAGCAGCCCCGAGGACTTCCACAGCCGCCGCCCCGCCCCCCGCAACACCCCGATGTCGTCCAGGAAGTCCGTCAGCCGCTTGGCCCCGGTCTGCATCACTTCCCGGCGATGCCCGCTGGCCTTGACCTGGGCCAGGGCCTCGCGCTTGTCGAGCCCGACGTTCGTGTAGACCTCGGGGTTGACGAAGGCCACCGAGAAGACACGGGCGAACTCGCCCGACGTGATCCGGGTGAACTCCTGGGACCACCGCGGCGCCGTGACCATCTGCCGCCGCAACTCCTCCCGGGCGTAGCGGACGTGCCGCGCCTCCTCCACGACGTGGATCCGTGTGACACCCCGAACGAGGTTCTGCACCCGCTCGTCCGGGAACGTGAGCCGCTGCATCCAGTCGAGGATCTCCTCGCCGAGCAGCGTCGCCGTGAAGGAACCCGGCGTGGTCGAGATGGTCTTGAAGAGCCGCCCCAGTTGGAGATGCGCCCGGCTCACCGGGTAGTACGGCGTGCCCCCGCGGGTGATCAGCCGGGCGAACATCTTCGAGTGCCGGCACTCGTCCTCGATCTCGGTCAGCGCGTACCGCACGTGTGCGCTCGTCGCCGCCTTGTCGTAGATGTGCCGCACCAGCAGCTGCATCAGGATGATCTCGAACCAGATGCCCAGCGACGCCAGCGCGGCGGCCTCGTGCTGGGAGAGGGCGATCCTCTGCTCCTCGCTCATCCGCCGCCACAGCGGGGTGTCGTACAGCGACACCAGCTCCGGCGGCCAGAACCACTTGCCCTCCTCGAAGGGTGCGTCCCAGTCGAGTTCCTTGTCGGGGTCGAAGGAGTGCTTGGCGGACGAGTCGAGGAAGCGCTCGGCCACCTGCTCCCGGTCCTTGAGCAGACCGAGCGCGTCACGGAGCACATCGGCTTCGGGCACCGTCGTCATGGCTGTTCCCACCTCGTCGTACGGGATCGCTTCAGGAGTTACCGGCGGTCACAACTTATGAGACTGCCTGTCAGCAAGCTCGTCAATCCCTTGTGCCGGACTTGTTGACGGCGCGTCTACCCCGTGTGAGCCTGCGAGGTATGCCGACGCATGAGCTGTACGCCACGGACTCGGGAGATCCCCTCTGGCAGGTACCGGCCTCGGGGGCGGCGCGCTTCAGCTGGGAGTACGACGACGGTCGTGACCGGCTGCTCGCCCTCTACCAGAAGGGCAAGGACAAGCAGTGGGACGGCCAGAAGCGCATCGACTGGGGCCTGGAGGTCGACCCCCGTGATCCGCTCGGCACCCCCGACGAGGCAATGACCCTGTACGGCACCCCGTACTGGGCGAAGATGACCGACCGGGACAAGGGCGAACTGCGCAAGCACTACGGCTCCTGGCAGTTCAGCCAGTTCCTGCACGGCGAACAGGGAGCCATGGTCTGCGCGGCGCGGATCGTCGAATCGGTCCCGGACCTGGACGCCAAGTTCTACTCGGCCACCCAGACCATGGACGAGGCCCGGCACGCGGAGGTCTACGCCCGCTTCCTGCACGAGAAGATGGGCATGCTCTATCCGATCAACGACAACCTTCAGTCCCTCCTCGGCGACACCCTCCGCGACTCCCGCTGGGACATGCCCTACCTGGGCATGCAGGTCCTGATCGAGGGCCTGGCCCTGGCCGCCTTCGGGATGATCAGGGACACCACCGACAAGCCCCTGCCGAAACAGATCCTGGCCTATGTGATGCAGGACGAGGCGCGCCATGTCGCCTTCGGTCGCATGGCCCTGCGCGACTACTACAAACAGCTCTCCGACGCCGAACTGCGCGAACGCGAGGAATTCGTCATCGAGGGCTGCTACTTGATGCGGGACCGGCTGCGCGGTGTCGAGGTACTGGAGAACTTCGGCATCCCGAAGGCGCAAGCCGAGGAATACAGCGAACAGTCCGAATTCCTGCACCTCTTCCGTCAGTTGCTCTTCAGCCGCATCGTCCCCTGCGTCAAGGACATCGGCCTGTGGGGCAAACGCCTCCAGCAGGCCTACGTCGACATGGGCGTCTTCGACATGGGCAACTCCAACCTGGACCTCCTGATGGCCCAGGACGAGGAGATCGCCGAACAGCTGGACGCGGAACGGTTCGCGGCGGAGGAACGGGAACGCGTCGCGGAGGTCGAGGAGATGATCGAGAAGGGGGCCCCGTAGGCCTACGGGCCCCGTAGGCCTCGTAGACCCAGGAGCGGCCGAGGGCGCGGTGCCCCGGTCCGGTCGCCATGCCGCGACCGCCGCAGCCGCGAGTGCCGGGAAGGCGTCCGAAAACGGCTCCCCGGCACGGCACCGCGCCCGGCATCATCACCTCATGACCCCGTCGAGCACCGCCGACCGCACAGCCGCCCGACGCAGCCTCGAAGGCCTGGCGCTCGGCGACGCCTTCGGGGAGCGCTGGTGCCCGCTCTCCCGGGACCGGCTCCAGGCGTACGAGGAGATCCGCGCCCGGCGCCCACCGCGGGAGCCCATGTGGCACTGGACCGACGACACGGCGATGGCGCTCGGCGTCCTCCGGATCCTCGACGAGCACGGTGAGATCCGGCGGACGGAGCTGGCCCATGCCTTCGGGCTCGGCTACGACGCGGACCCGGCCCGCGGGTACGGCCACGGTATGCGCGAACTCCTGCCCCGCCTGGTCCAGGAGCCGGACCGCTGGCCGGAGTTGGCCCGAGAACTGTTCGGCGGCGAGGGCAGCCTCGGCAACGGCGCGGCCATGCGGGCCGCTCCGCTGGGGGCGTGGTTCCACGCGAGCCTGCCGGCCGTCGCGGAGCAGGCCGCGCTGTCGGCCGAGGTGACACACGCCCACCCGGACGGCATCGCGGGCGCGGTCGCGGTGGCGACGGCCGCCGCGTTGTCCGCGCGCGGCGAGCCGGACCTCGCCGCGGTCGCCTCGGCGACCCCGCGGGGCGCCGTCCGGGACGGTCTCGAGCGGGCGGCCGCCCTGCCCTTCTCCACCGAGCCGTGGAAGGCCTCGGACATCCTGGGCAACGGTGAGCGCGTCCGGGCCGACGACACCGTCCCCTTCGCGGTCTGGTGCGCCGTCCGTCACCCCGACGACCTGACCGCGGCCCTCTGGAGCACCGCGGAGGGCTTCGGCGACGTCGACACGACCTGCGCGATCGCCGGCGGGATCGTGGCCGCCCGCACGGGAGTCGACGCGGTCGCCCCCGACTGGCTGCACCGCAGGGAAGCGGTACCCGGGGGCCCCTAGGGCGTGGCCGGCGCCACCGGCGGGAAGGACGTCCGCAGCGTGAACGCGTGCTGGGTGGGCCCGTGTTCCCGCAGATGCAGCAGGCGGGACTCGGCCTCCGCGACCGTCGGGCGATGGCCGCCCGGGACCCACCACAGCGCGGTCATGGCCTCCTCCAGCCGCTCGAACCACTCACGACGGCGGGACAGCAGCTCACGGTGCTGCCCCTGGTACATGAACGCCGTGAGCGCGTTCGCGTCGCGCCAGGTGGACATGTTGATGATCAGCCATTCGTCGCCGAGGACCGGAACGTCCGTGGCGTTGCCGGAGTCGCTCTGCAGACGCCAGACGAATCCGTCCGCCGCGTCCGCGACGGCGTTCACGGGGTCGAGGGCTTCGACGAAGTCCTTCAACTGGGGTGAGTCCAAAGGTGCTTTGAGGCGGCCTATGTTGACCTGGGCGAGCTCGTACGAGGCTGTCGACGGAGTCATGACCGAACGTTAGGTCGGCCGAGGCGACGGCCGCACCCCCCGTCTCACGCAGTGAGAGATCGCCTGCTCGCGCGCGCCCTCGCCACCCCGTTCGGCGCCCTCTCGCCCACCCCGTTCGGCGCCCTCTCGCCCACCCCCTCACGACCCCAGCACCGCCTCCATCACCGCCCGTGCGATCGGCCCCGCGAACCCGCCCCCGGTGATGTCCCCCCGGTCCGCCGCCGCGTCCTCCACGACGACCGCGACGGCCACCGCGGGCTCCATGGAGTGGTCGGCCCGCGCCCAGGAGATGAACCAGGCGTACGGGGTGCCGGAGTTGCCGATGCCGTGCTGGGCGGTGCCGGTCTTTCCTCCGACGGTGGCGCCGGGGATGGCGGCGACGGTTCCCGTGCCGTCCTCCACCACGTCGGTCATCAGGTCACGCATGTGCCGCGCCGTAGCCGGGCTCATCGCCTGGTGGAGGGTCCGCGGTCCGGTCGTGGTCAGCGTCCCCCCACCCCGTGTGGTCGTCCTCTCCACCAGGTACGGCGTCTTGACCGAACCGTCCCCCGAGACTGCCGCCGAGATCATCGCCATCTGCAGCGGAGTGGCACGGGTGTCGAACTGGCCGATGGAGGAGAGCGCCAGCTGCGCCTTGTCGAGCCGCAGGTCGAAATTGCTGGGTGCCACCGAGAAGGGGATGCGCAGCTTGCGGTCGTTGAAGCCGAAGTTCGCCGCCGTCCTCGTCATGGCGTCGAGCCCGATGTCCACGCCCAGTTTCGCGAAGACCGTGTTGCAGGACCAGGTGAAGGCATACCGCAGGGAGGCGTCCTCGCAGCCCTCGATCTCGTTCGTGAGCCTCGTCGTGGTGCCGGGGAGCCGGTAGGGGTTCGGCGACGTGCTCGGCGTGTCCACATCGCCCACCACGCCCGCGTCCAGCGCCGCCGCGGCGGTCACCACCTTGAACGTCGACCCCGGTGGATACGTCTGCCGGATCGCCCGGTTGAGCATCGGCTTGTCGTCCTCGCCGTTCAGCCGCGCCCACGCCGTCGAGACCGCCGGCCCCGTCCCGGACAGGTCAGCGGGATCGTACGACGGCGTGGAGACCAGTGCCAGGATCCGGCCGGTGGACGGCTCGATCGCGGCGACCGCCCCCCGGCGGAGGCCGAGCCCCTCGTAGGCCGCGCGCTGCGCCGACGCGTTGAGCGTGGTGACGACCTCGCCGCCGGGGTTCCGTGCCCGGGTGACGTCGTTCAGCAGCGGAAACGGGGCGAGCATCGGGTCGGTGCCGGACAGGATGCCGTCCTCGGTGCCCTCCAGCAGTGTCGTCCCGTACACCTGCGAGGCGAAGCCGGTGACGGACGCGTACAACGGGCCGTCCCGGTAAGTCCGTTCGTAGCGGAGCTGCTCGCCGGTGTCCTTGGAGCCGGTGACCCTGCGGCCGTCGACGACGATGTCGCCCCGGGGCTGGCCGTAACGGGCGATCGCCTGACGGCGGTTGGCGGGGTTGTGGTCGTGCGAGGGGGCTTGCACGACCTGGACGCGGGCGGCGTTGACCAGGAGGGCGACCAGCAGCAGGGCGCACAGTCCCATGGCCCGGCGGATGTACTTGGTCATGGCGCCGGTGTCCCGTCGTACTGTCCGCGGGCGCAGTCGCTGATCCGGATCAGCAGCGCCACGATGATCCAGTTGGTGACGACCGAGGAGCCGCCCTGAGCGAGGAAGGGCATCGCCATGCCGGTCAGCGGGATCAGGCCGGTCACGCCGCCCGCGATGACGAAGACCTGGAGGGCCACGATCGAGGCGAGGCCGATCGCGAGGAGCCGGCCGAAGGGGTCCCGCAGGGCGAGCCCCGCACGGTAGCCCCGCTCCACGAGGAGGGCGTAGAGGAGGAAGATCGCGGACAGGCCGACCAGTCCGAGCTCCTCGCCCGCGGTCGCGAGGATGAAGTCGGACTTGGCGGCGAAGCCGATGAGGATCGAGTGGCCGAGCCCGAGGCCGGTGCCGAGCATCCCGCCGGCCGCGAACGCGAACAGGGACTGGGCGAGTTGGTTGGGGCCCCGGCCCGCGGCGATCGACGCGAAGGGGTCCAGCCAGTCCTGCACCCGGCTGTGCACATGCGGCTCCAGCCGGCCGACGGCGACCGCGCCGACACAGGCCAGCAGCAGCCCGACCGCGATCCAGCCGGTGCGGCCGGTGGCGACGTACAGCAGGATCACGAACAGGCCGAAGAAGAGCAGCGAGGTCCCGAGATCCCGCTCCAGGACCAGGACCAGCACGCTCAGCAGCCAGATCGCCACGATCGGGCCGAGGACACGGCCGGTGGGCAGCTGGAGCCGGCGGAACCGCCAGATCTGGCGGCCGCTGTAGGCGAGCGCGTTGCGGTTGGCGGCGAGGTAGCCGGCGAAGAAGACCGCGAGCAGCACCTTCGCGAACTCGCCCGGCTGGATGGAGAATCCGGCGATCCGGATCCAGATGCGGGCGCCGTTCACCGCCGGGAAGAAGATCGGCAGGACGAGCAGGGCGAGCGCGCAGACCACCGAGAGGTAGGTGTAGCGCTGGAGGACACGGTGGTCGCGCAGGAAGATCACGGCGACGATGAAGAACGCGACTCCGAGCGTCGACCAGATGAGCTGGATGGGCGCCGCCTGGTCGGCCGGGGTCTCCAGGTCGAGCCGGTAGATCAGCACCAGGCCCAGGCCGTTGAGGAGGACGGCGATGGGCAGCAGCAGCGGATCGGCGTACGGGGCCCGGAGGCGCACGGCGATGTGGGCGAGCAGTGCGAGCACGCCGAGCCCGGCGCCGTAACCGGCGGCGCCGGGCGGGACGGTGCCGTTCTTGGCGAGACCGACAGCGCAGTAGCCGCACACGCAGAGCAGGACGGCGACGACGATGAGGGTGAACTCGATGCCACGGCGCCTGGGCAGGCGTTCGGCGGGAGGGGCCGGGTCCGCCGCCACGGCCGTTCCGGACATTCCGGGCTGAATCATGTCCGGAACGTAGCAAGCGGGCGACCCGATGTCCCGTTATGTGATGACGAACAGGCCGTTCCGATTCGTCTTCGGGTGTGTCAGCACCAGCGGGGGGACGGGCCGATGTTGTCGATGTAGCGGGCGGCGCCCCAGGCCCAGGTGCCGTCCGTGAGGAGGTACCAGAGGGGGTTGCCCTGGACGTTCTGGCCCGGGGTCTTGCAGTAGATGGAGACGATCTCGCCGTGCCGCGCGACGCGGATCAGCTGGCTGCCGCGGGTCGGGGCGCTGCGCAGGTCCAGTCCGCCGGGGGCGGTGATCCTGCCCTGGTACAGGCGCGGGTTGTTCTGGCCGTTGCCGCCACCGGTCGCCGGTTCGCGGCCGTCACCGCCACCGCCGTTGTTCCACGTCTGGCCGGTGCCGCCGTCACCGCCGCCACCGGTCGCCGGTTCGCGGCCGTCACCGCCGCCGCCGTTGTTCCACGTCTGGCCGGTGCCGCCGTCACCGCCGCCACCGGTCGCCGGTTCGCGGCCGTCACCGCCGCCGCCGTTGTTCCACGTCTG
>NZ_JBSFYW010000005.1:106584-240962 GCF_053599975.1 Streptomyces sp. NPDC005141
GGCCGGTGCCGCCGTCACCGGTGCCCTGCTCGTGGCCGTCGCCGCCGGTGCCGCCGCTGTTCCATGTCTGGCCTCCGCCGTCGTCGCCGCCTCCGCCGCTGTTGCTCCACTCGTGGGTGCCGCCGCTTCCGGAGTCTCCCTCGCCGTCGGCGAGGGCGGGGGTGGCCGCGGCGAGGGCGACGAGGCTGCCGGCGGCGAGCGTTATGCCGATTCGCGTGTACGTGGATCGCAGGGGCATGGGGGGCTCCTCCGGAAAGGGGGGTGAACCTGACTTATCGCCACATTAGGATCGGGAGCCGGAGAGCGCAGTTCACACTCCGCCATCGGAGACGCCGGGCTCCTCCCGCCCGCCCTGAGGGAGCGTCAGCGTCGCGACCGCTCCGCCGTCCGGGGCATTGGTGAACGCCAGGCGCGCCCCCAGGACCTCCGCCTGGCCGAGCGCGATGGTCAGGCCGAGGCCGTGGCCCTTCGAACCGCCCTCGGTGCGGAAGCGCTGCGGCCCGTGCTCCACGAGGTAGTCCGGATAGCCGTCCCCGTGGTCCCGCACGGTGACGACCGGGCCGTCCAGGGTCAGGGCCACCGGCCCCCTGCCGTGCTTGTGGGCGTTGGCCACCAGATTCCCGAGCACCCGCTCCAGGCGGCGCCGGTCGGTCTCGACCCGTGCGCCCCGCACCACCCGGACCGCGGTGTCGGTCCCCGACGCGCGCACCACCCGCTCGGCCAGCGGCACCAACGGCTCCGAGTCCAGCTCCAGACGCTCGCTGCGGGCGTCCAGACGGGAGATCTCCAGAAGGTCCTCCGTGAGGGTGCGCAGCGCGGCCACCCGGTCGCGCACCAGCTCCGTCGGCCGCCCCGGCGGGAGTAGTTCGGCCGCCGCGTGCAGCCCGGTCAGCGGAGTGCGCAGCTCGTGCGCCACGTCCGCGGTGAACCGCTGCTCGCTCAGCAGCTTGCCCTGCAAGGACGACGCCATCGTGTCGAGCGCTCCGGCCACCGCGGCCACCTCGTCCTGCGGACGAGTCGGGTCCTGGGCGCGCGGGTCGTTGACGCGCGCGTCCAGGTCGCCCGCGCTGATCCGGCGCGCCACCCGCGCCGTCGCGTGCAGCCGATGGGTCACCCGTGTCACCGCGAACGCCCCCACCAGCAGTGTCACGCCGATCGCCAGCGCCGACGACCAGACGATCGCCCGGTCCAGCGCGTCGATGGTGTGGGCGCCCTGGGCGTAGTCGTACTGGACGGCCAGCGCGCGTCCCCCGTCGGCGGGCCCGGCCGCCCACATCGTGGGGTGCGTGTCGTGGTCGCCGACCATCGAACCGCGCTTCCCGTCCACCGCCAGCTCCCGCAGCCGCGCGGGCAGTCCGGGAGGGTCGACGCCCGTGCCGGGCGGCAGCCGGTCTCCCGCCTCGTAGGCCGCAGTGATGTCGGTGAGCCGGTCCAGCGCGCGACCGCGCGCCTCGCCGACGGTCTGGTCGGTCACCGAGACATGCACGAGGACGCCCAGCAGGGCGGCGAGACCGCAGCACATCACCGCGATGAACGCGGTCGCCTTCCAGGTCAGGGTGGCGGTCCACCTCGGCAGGCGCAGGGGCTGTCTCATGAGCCGCCTCACGAACCGGTCGCGGACGGGGAGAGCGTGGGGGAGGCGGAGGGGGAGCGGGAGGGGACGGAGGGGGAGCGGGAGGCCGATGGTGCCCGGGTGGGTGAGCCCGGCGGTGTCGGCGATCCGACCCGCAGGATCTCGTCGCGGGCCGCCAGCATCGCGCTCTGGTGCGCGTCCCAGGACCAGACCGTACGGAACTCGTATCCCGGCAGTGTCGAGGGTGAGCGGATGATCACGTCACGGCCCGCGAGCTCCACGCTGACCACGCTGTCCGAGGTGCCCATGACCTGCACCAGCCGGTGGTGCAGGAACGCGTACACGCGTACCGCCAACTGGTGGGCGGGGAACCGGATGCCGAGCACCATGTCGTCCTTCCCGTCGCCCGTGAGGTCGCGGTAGTACGCCTGGAGGACCGGGCACTTCCCGCCCCGCGCGCCCCGCTCCCCGCAGTCCTTGAGCTGCTGGACCGTCTGGGCGTACATCGCGTGCGGCCCGCTGTAGTCGTCCGGATGGGCGGCGACCTCGGCGCGCACCACGGCCACCGGATCGACCTCGTGGATGTCGTCGCCGGGCGCGGTGACGCCCTTGACGGTCTCGGTGTCCGCCTCGCCGTAGTCCATCGCGGGCGTCGAGGCGGGCGGCAGCTGCGGCCACAGTCTCGTCGGGCCGACGGCGGTGGGGGTCGCGCCCGCGCCGCGCGGAGCACCCGAGTCGCCGCAGCCCGACAGGGCCGCCGCCAGCACGGCGGCGACGGTGGCGCCGAGGACGGCGCGTCGGGGTCCGCCCGTCCCGCGCGCGAGGCGGCTGTGGATCACTGCGCTCCTGTGTCCGGGCCGCTCCGTCCGCGGGCGCTGCCGCGCCGCTACCGCACGAGATCGGCGAAGGAAGTGCTGCCGTCGGCGCGGTGGCCGTCCACGAGGGCCCCGCCCCGGGCCATCGGGCACGGCTCGGGACGACCGGCCGTCGCCCCGTGCACCTTATTAACACAGAAGTCCTCTTTGTTCGCCCGGGTCGTCGCCGTGCGCCCGAGCGCTCCTACTCCGCGAGTTCCTCGAGGAGGCGTGCCGTGGTGAGCCCGGCCCGCAGGTACTCCACGAAGAGTTCGTTGTGCAGCGCCCAGGGCGACCGCCGCGCCCTGATCAGCCGTATGGCGTCGTCGGTGGTGTGCCCGGCCAGGACGAGCGCGTGCGCGACGACCAGCCCCGAGCGGTTGTACCCGTGATAGCAGCGGACGAGCACCTGGCGCCCGTCCTCCAGCGCGTCGTCGGCGGCCCGCGCGAGCCGCATGACCCCCGTGAGCTGCGTACCGTCCAGCGGCCCGTCCGGAATCGGCCACACATGGTGCTCGACCCCCGGGTCGGGCCCGTGCCCCGGCAGCCGCAGCAGCGTCAGGACCAGGTCGAACTCATCGCGTACGACGGCGGATTCGAGCTGTCCCGAACGCCCCGCGAACTCGTGGCCGCCCATCCATAGGCCGGGCACGATCTCACTCCACGGGCTGTCCGGGGACGGAACATCCGGATACTTCCTGCGAGTCCGCAACGGCGCCTCCCACCCAACTCCCCCAACTGCTCCCAAAGGTAACCGGGTTCTTGCCCCTGGAGCACCCCGCCTGTTCCCATGGTCATGGGGTGATGGTGCATGAACGGACTGCGCGTCATACCGGCCTGGCGCCACGGACAGGAGCGCTTGTACGTGTGCCTGACCGACGGGAGGAACGTCGCCTGGTACGACCGTGAGGCGGCCCGGGTCAACCTGCTCAGCGAGGACCGGCGCGAGGACGTGCTCGATGTGCTGGGCCCGTTCCTGACCGGCCCGGTGACGGTCGGGCCGCCGCCCGTCCCCACCCAGGCCGAGCTGGCCCGGCTGGCACTCCACCCGGACGACGATCTCGCGCCCAACCGGCCCGGCGAGGCACTGCTGATCGCCCTCGACCGCGACCCGGGCCCTGCGTACCGGCTGCGCCCCGACCCGCGCCGCCGCGCACTCGCCGCCGAGCAGGCCGTCGGAGCGGCCCTCGACCGGCTGGAGGGAGGCGGCTGGCACACCCTGCACTCGATCCCGCTCCCGGGCGGCGACCGCGTCCACCACCTGGCGATCGGCCCCGCCGGCCTCTTCTGCGTCCACGCGCTGTACGCCCGCAAGCAGCGCGTCCGGGTCGGTGACCCGATGGTCTCGGTCGGGCGCCGCGAACCGCACCCGCTGCTCCGTCGGGTCCGCGCGGGCGCCGACCGCGCGTCCCATGCCCTGACGGCCGAGGTCCGCGCCGTCCTCGCCGTGGTCGAACCCGCCGGCCTCGACGCACCGGTTCCACCGCGCGAGGTCCGCGTCCTGCGGGACACCGACCTCGCGGACCTCGCCCGGCTCGGCGGGGTGCTCAAGCCGGCGGACGTGAAGGCCCTGCACGCGATGGCCCGGGACCGGCACACCTGGCTGCGGGTATGAGCCGGACGCGTACGCCCCGCGAGCCCTCCACCGGCGCGTTCAGGGCAGCGGGCTCGCGCGGTCCGGGTCGAACAGCGGGGCCAGCAGGTCGCCGAACTCCCGCACGCGGGATGCGATGTCCGGTGCTCGGAAGACCAGCCGCTCCGGCGTACCGCACGCCTCGACCTCGTCCCACGTCACGGGCGCCGAGACCGTCGGCTCCGCCCGCGCCCTGAGCGTGTAGGGGGTGGCCGTCGTCTTGCGGCCGGCGTTCTGGCTCCAGTCGACGAACACCTTCCCGGGCCGCAGGCTCCGCGTCATCCGGTGCACGACCTGCCGGGGCAGTGCCTTCTCCGCCTCCACGGCCAGCTCCTTCGCGTACGCGCTGACATCGGCGGAGGGGGTCGGCGCGACGGCGGCCAGCAGATGCAGCCCTTTCGACCCAGACGACTTCGCGTACGCCTCGATCCCGTCGCCGGCCAGCCGCTCGCGCAGCCACAGCGCCACCTCGCAGCACTCCACGACCGTCGCCGGCGCCCCCGGATCGAGGTCGAAGACGATCCGGTCGGCGATTCCGGGTGTGCCGATCGTCCACTGCGGCGTGTGGAACTCGGTCACGAGGTTCGCCGCCCACATGAGCGAGGCCAGGTCCTGGACGAGGACCATGCGGGCGGGCCCCTCGGTGCGCGGCACCTCGGCCGTTCTGACCCAGGCGGGCGTACCGGGCGGCACGTTCTTGGTGAAGAAGACCTGTCCGTCCGGCCCGTCGGGATACCGGAGGAAGGAGACCGGCCGGTCCCGCAGATGGGGGAGCAGTACGTCCGCCACGGTGGCGTAGTAGTGCAGCACCTCACCCTTGGTGAAGCCGGTGGCCGGATGGAGGACCTTCTCCAGGTTGGTGAGCGCGAGCCTTCTGCCCTCCACCTCCGTGATCGGCGTCATACGATGAGAATCCCACGGAAAAGGCATGAAAACGGCTCGAAGTGATCGGAAGGGTGCTGCACGTGCGATCCATTTGGAACGGCGCCATCTCCTTCGGCCTGGTCAGCATCCCCATCAAGGTCGTGAACGCCACGGAGAGCCACGCGATCTCCTTCCGCCAGATCCACCTCGACGACGGTGGCCGCATCCGCTATCGCAAGGTCTGCGAGCTGGAGGACAGCGAGGTCTCGACCGCGGAGATCGGCAAGGCCTACGAGGACGCGGACGGCACACTGATCCCGATCACGGACGAGGATCTGGCCTCGCTGCCCATCCCGACGGCCCGGACGATCGAGATCGTGGCCTTCGTCCCGGCGGACCGGATCGACCCGCTCCAGATGGACACGGCGTACTACCTGTCCGCGAACGGCGTGCCGGCCGCCAAGCCGTACGTCCTGCTGCGCGAGGCACTCAAACGCAGCCAGAAGGTCGCCGTGGCGAAGTTCGCGCTGCGCGGGCGGGAGCGGCTCGGCATGCTGCGTGTCGTCGACGACGTCATCGCCATGCACGGCCTGCTCTGGCCGGACGAGATCCGGGCCCCGGACGAGGTCGCCCCGGACGCCGCCGTGACGGTCCGCGACAAGGAACTCGACCTGGCCGACGCCCTGATGGCCACCCTCGGCGAGGTCGACCTCGCGGACCTGCACGACGACTACCGCGAAGCCGTCGAGGAACTCGTCACCGCCAAGGCCGAGGGCCACGAGGCACCCGCCGCCCCCTCCGGGGAGAAGTCCGGCGGAAAGGTGCTGGACCTGATGGCCGCCCTGGAGAAGAGCGTGCGCGCGGCCAAGGAATCGCGGGGCGAGGAGAGCGAGGAGGCCGAGGAGACCACCGGGACCGGTGAGGACGCCGAGTTCACCCACCTGCCGGCCCGCAAGTCCGCCGCCCGCGGATCGGCCCGTACGGCGCCCAAGGAGGTCGGCGGGAAGAAGTCGACGTCCACGGCGAAGAAGGCGGCGGCCAAGAAGACCGCGGCAAAGAAGTCGACGGCGAGGAAGTCGACCGCCAAGACGACTGCCAAGACGGCCGCCAAGACGACTGCCAAGACGACCGACGGTGCCACCGCGAAGTCGACCGGCGGCACGGCCGGCTCCCGGACGTCGGCCAAGAAGACCACCGCCAAGAAGACGACCACGAAGAAGACGGCACCGCGTAAGAGGGCGTCCGCGTAGCGCCCGGAGCCCGGAGCCCGGCGCTCTGCGCTTGGAACCTGGAGCCCCGGAGCCCGGAGCCCGTAACTCGGAAACCTGGAGCCTCGGGCCGGTGCCTTCCGTCGGCACAGGTCCCGGTGGCTGCCCCTTCCCGCTCCAGGAGGGTGCCCACGCTGCGGAGCAGGGTGCGAAGACGGGCCAGAGCATGGTGCGCAGGGCGAACGGGTCGCGCCATGCTGGAGGGGAACCTGCGACGCTACGCTGGAGGGCGACCGGGCCAAGCCACGCCGGGGGCGAACAGTGACAGAGCCGCTCGTGACCCTCGTGCATGCTTGCCTGCGCGACGGCTCGGGCGGCAGCCCCACGGCGGTGGTGCTGGAGGAGGCGCCGTCGAGCCTGAGTGACGCGGAGCGGCGCCGGGTGCCGGTGGAGTCGGGTACGTCGCACGCCGTCTTCGTCCGCGTGCACCCCGGCGAGATCCGCGGACCGACCGTGGACCTGAGATTCTTCACCGCGGAGGGGGAGCTGCCGGCCTGCGGCCACGGAACGGTCGCCGCACTCGCGTACCTCGCGTCGCGCAACGGCGCCCCGGCGTCCTGCCGAGCCACCTTGCGGACATCGACACGCGTCTTCGACGGCTGGTCCGAATCGCGGGGTACCCACTTCGCCGCCGCCTTCGACCCAGGTCCCGTCGACCTGCGCGAACCGACCGGGACCGAACGTGCCCTCGCCCTGTCCGCCCTGGGCCTCGTGCCGGACGAGTCCGGCTCGGACGTGCGCGTGGCCGCGCTCGGCAGGGAACGGCTCCTGGTACCCGTTCCCGACCGCGCGGCCCTCGCCGCGCTGACCCCGGACCTCGACCGACTCCGCGACGCCTGCGACCGCTTCGGCCTGCTGGGTGCGTACGCCTACTCAACGCCGTCGCCCTCCGGCTCCCTGGCGGCCCGCATGTTCGCACCGTCGATCGGCGTCCCGGAGGACATCGCCAACGCCAACAGCAGCGCCTGCCTCGCCGCCCATCTGGCCGGACCGGGCACCGCAGAGCTCACCATCGACATGGGCGACGCACTCGGCAACCCCGCCACGATCACCGCGACGGCCCACTCCTCCGGCCACCGGGGGCAGCGGATCCGACTGGGAGGAACGGCTCGGGTCGACCAGGAGAAGCACGCCTCCAGGATCTGACCGCACGGTCCAGGGCCGGTCGTGACCGACGGGTCGACGGGTCGACAGGACGACCGGGTACCGATCACCCGGCCCGCGAAGGCGAAGTGTGGTCCAGGAGACAGCTGCCTGAGGATCCAGAACCCCTCGGGCGCTACTCAGGCGGTGCTCAGTCGTCACCGCCGCCGCCACCACCGCCACCACTGCCACCGAAGCTGCGTCGGCGCTTGCTGGAGCTGCTCAGCACCTCGCCGACCGTGATCGTCACGACCGCCACGATGTGGACCCATCGGGGGCCACCACCCCTGGCGTCCCGGACCACGCACACGCATGCCGCGATGACGAGCAGCAGAACCCCGAGCAGCACGATGACGGTCATGGATCTCCCCCTGATGGTTCGCGCCTCGATCTTCTCAGTAAGAGGCGGCGCCGGGACCCGCGGTTGCAAAGGGCCTCAGGATGCCTGCTCGTACATCCGCCATCCGTACCTGCCCCTCATCCGTACCTGCCCCTCGCTCACCGCCGCATCGGCAGGCGTGCAGGCCCTGAAACAACCCCGTGGTGAAGCGTTGGCCAACGCCGTACGCTCCGTCTGATCGATCAAGTAACTCCCGCGGAGGGATACTCATGCGCACAACCATGCGCGCAGCCACGCGCCTTGCCCTGCTCGGCACCAGCGTCGCGCTGGTCACCACCGGGATCGGTGCCACCGCCGCCCAGGCGGAGGACGGCGGCGCAGGCGACATCACGATCGACAAGGTCGTCGTCAACGGCGGCAAGCCGGTCGTGGTCGGTACCACCAAGGTGGTGTCCGCCAAGGTCTCGGTGACCGCGTCGGACGATTCGGGCATCGCCGAGACCACGTACATCAGCGCCTTCGGTCCGAAACCGAACTACGCGCAGATCTGGTACGACGACGGCGAGATCACGTGCGTCAAGGCGAGCGCCACCACCTCGACCTGCACGGGCACGCTGACGTTCGACCCGCAGGCCTCGACCGGCTTCGTCGGCAACAGCGCGGCGGCCACCTGGAATCTCGGCACGCTGGTCTCCGCCGATGACTACGACTACATCCACCGGGACGCGGCCACCACGTTCAAGGTGCAGCGTTACTCGCGCCTCACCACGAACGCCTCGCCCGAGCCCGTCAAGAAGGGCAGGACCATCACGGTCACCGGCCTGCTGTCCCGGGCCAACTGGGACACCAACAAGTACATGGGCTACACCCAGCAGAAGGTGACGCTGCAGTACCGCAAGAAGACCTCCAGCACGTACACCGACGTCAAGACGGTCACGTCGTCCTCGACGGGCACCCTGAAGACGACCGTCACCGCGTCCGCGGACGGCTACTTCCGCTACAAGTTCGCCGGCACTTCGACCACCCCGGCCGTGACCTCCACCAGCGACTTCGTGGACGTCCGATAGCCGCGTACCGAGGGCGTCTCGGACGGCTTCCCGAAGCCGTCCGTGGCCTGCGGCCTGTCGCCCATCGGCTTCGGCGAGAGAGCCGATGCCTCACGCGGCACCCCGGCACTCCTCCTGGGAGTCGCCGGGCCGAGGGCGGTCCTCCTCGATCGCATACGGCGTCGGACTCGAGCGCGCGGCCGACGATCGTCTTTCGGATTGCCTACGTACACTGACCGGCATGGCATGCCGCATCAGTGAGTTGGTCATGGACGCCGCCGACCCCGACCGGCTGGCCGCGTTCTGGAGCGAGGTCCTCGGCTACGTCGAACTCGGCCGGGAGGACGACGGAAGCATCGAGATCGGGCCGCCCGACGCCGGCTTCGGCGGCCTGCAGCCCACCCTCATCCTGAGCCCCAGCAGCGCCCCGCGGACCGGGAAGCTCCGACTGCACATCGACGTCAACGCCACCGACCGCGACCAGGACGCCGAGCTGGAACGGCTGCTCGCTCTCGGCGCCAGACCCGCCGACGTCGGCCAGACCGGCACCGAGAACTGGCACGTCCTGGCCGACCCGGAAGGCAACGAATTCTGCCTCCTGCACACCCGGCTCCAGCCCCTCGGACCCCACACACCCTGAGGCCGGGCCACCGGCCGTCCGAGCGAGGCCGAGGCCTGCTCGTCGACGTGAACGTCCGAACTCGTTCTTGAGCAAGCCTTGTTCATAGACAACCGCCTGCGGTTGTCACGACGCCAGCCCCTGGAAATTTGTCCAGGGGCTTAGCTGTCCCCGGAATGACACCAATCGGTAGGGCTCGTGCTGGAGGACGGCTGCGATCTCATCAGCCCCACTGGGCGACGATGGCTTCCTCGACGCTGAAGACCGCAGCGCACTCGGCGCATTGCGCGTCACCGAAGACGCAGGTCACTTTGCGGGCAATGTCCGGCTGGCCGTCTGCGAGGGCGCGGGAGTGGAGCCTTTGGGCCAGCCCGTCCAGCGCCGCGGGGGCCCGAGGTCGCAACGGTACTTGTCCCGCCGCGGCGGAGGACTCCATGGACGTCCGTGGTCGAGAAGAAGCCGCACTCGCCGAAGACGATGAAGTTCTCGGTGCCGCGCGTGGGGCAGGGCACGTCGTACTCCTCGTTGTTGAGCCCCGTCGAACTTCTCGCCCCAGACCTCGATGCCTGGGGACTGAGCAGCGTGCCCAGCCAGTCGACGTGAGTCGTGGAGTCGTCGGCGAGTCCCGGGCCCTGGAGGGCTTCCTCAGTGAGTCGCGCCAGGTCGGCTATCTGGGAACCGTTAGCCACTTGGGGATCGTCACCGCCGTACGGCTGATCCGTGCTCGCGACTCTGGGTACCTGCAGACCCCGACCAGACTCCCGACCGTGAAGGCCCGACCATGGTCACGATGTGGACACAGGCCGGTGGTTGCGTTCGTGGCTGGCCCGACCATGAGCCCAACCGGGGGTCCTTGACAGGGGCTGGGCACCCCTGTTGTGCTCCAGCCATTGCGGCAACGCATCCGGGAGTCGGCCAGCGTCGAGTTGGGAGAGGCTGCCGACAGACCGGTCGTCTGCGGCAGGTGGGTCTTGCGCGCAGCCTCGCCAAGCGTGCAGACCCGAGGGGCCGCCTCCCCAAAGTGCTGAGTTGCTTGCCTATACGGACTGCGCAGGCTCCCGGACGCGTTGCACAGGCGCAGCTGCGGCCGCCGCAAAGCGTTCCGGGTTTGCGCGGCGGCCCCCGAAGCAGGGGGAGACTCCTGGTCGCCCCGACCACGAGGGCGTCCGCGCCAACCCATTGCGCATGCTGCTGTGGCTGACCGACGATATTCGGCGTCCCGTCGCTGACGAAAGCCTGGTCAGCGAACGTTGGAAGCGGGCCAAGGAACTGTCCGGAACATTCGAGGTTGCGCTGTCCAACCCAGCCCGGCGGCTATGCGCGCGAGACATCTGGGCGCCATTGGCTCCCATGCGCAGACCGTTGTGCAGCGTTGGCAGCTGCGCAATGGAGTGCTCGCCTGCGCAAGCAGACTGTGCACAGACCGTGCGGTGCGCAGGTGGTGGGCGGCTGCGCAGTCTGCGGGCCTGCGCAATGCACTGTTTCTCCGCGTCCATGGTTGGGGCATTGCGCAGGCCGTGGTCGGGCTAGGAGCGCCTTGCACCCCTCCAGTCGAGCTTGCGCTCTGGGGCGTGGATGGGGCGCCATACGGGCGCGGAGGGGCTGCGCTCGAGCAGGTGAGTTAACGGGGCCGCCAGGACGGGCACGTCCCGCAGGAAGGTGGACACCCTTGAGTCGTCGGTGATGGCGTGCAGGGCCCGTATGCGATTCTCGATGCCGACGGGGCCAGTGCCGTGCAGGACGAACAGCACCCGGGGAAAGACCGGGTAGAACTGACGCCACCCTTCCATTGCCTCCTGATCGTTGGGGTAGCGGCGCGTTACGGGCGTGGGCGCATAGCGATAGAGGCGGGCGTAGGCGGCGACCTTGGCCGCCAGGCGTTCTGGGCCCATGGTGGCTCGGTCAATCTCCACGAACGCCCGCAACATCGCCCCGTCGGCGCGCCGGTAGTACAGGACTGCATCGGGGATGACGGCCTCACCATGGCCGATCGGGTGGTGGACCTCGGGCACCCAATCCAACGGTTCACACACCTCTCCGCACCGACGAGAGTCCTCAAGGAAGGACAACGCCGTTTCGGTAACCGTCAGGGTGTGGCCGGCGCGCAGCCGGGCAGCGGTGGGATCGGACACCAGGCGCGGCGGGCGACGCCCCCGCAACTCCGGCCACTCCAAGGCAACCCGCACCCCGAACTCGCTGGGAAACCAGGCCCGTAGCCGTCCAGCCTGCGGCAGCGTGATTCGCTCAACGAGCCCTTCAACGCGCAACTTGGCCAACCGACGACGGGTCTGTTCGATCCGTACCTCAGGCGCCAACACCCGGTGCATCTGCTCGGTCGTCGCCATCCGATACTGCAGCAGCACCGCGAGCGCTAATCGATCCCCGTCCAAAGCATCCGCAACAATCATCGCCACGATCCCCTTTCATTCGATCTCGCGCCCACCTGGGTTGGTGGCGCGCATGGGGACTACGGCATCAGGCAACCCTGACCAAACCATCGACCACCAATGCCTTGGCCTGTCACATGGCGATAACTCCTCCGACAAACTGTCCGTGGACGGGGCTGATATCCCCGCTGTCGGCGCACCGTTGCTCCACGATGCTCGGTGGCACAACCGCAGGTCACCAACTCTGCTGGGGAGTGGTCGGTAGGCCGACATCCCTGTAGGAGCGCTGCCCCCGGTAGAAGAAAGGAGTGAGGGAGGAGTAGGGCGGGTCAGCGCATGCGTGCACGATACGAGCCGAGGTCGCATGGCCCGCTCGGAGCCGTCTCGCTAACGATTGACGGGGATCTCGTAGACGATCTCGCAGTGCGCTGCGGGCACCACAATGTCCGCGGTCTCGATGGGCCGCCCTTGGTCGCTGTAGTACGTCCGCCGAATGTGCGTAACGAGCGCAGCTTTCTGGATGCCGAGCAGTGACGCCTCTTCGGCGGTCGCCTGCCGCGGCTCCGGCTGCTCCACGGCGTGGCTGACGGTGACACCGATCGCGGCCATGCGGTTCACGACGCCCGCCCCGGCGTGCGGCCCTCCCTCGGGGAGGACGACAAGGGTGCCGGCGGTGAGGTCGTACGGCTCCCAACTCGTCGACAGCTGTACGGGCCTGCCGTCCGCCAGGAACTCGTACACCGTCCGAACGCACAGCTCGCCCTCGGCGACGCCGAGCCGGGCCGCGATCTCCGCTGGGGCCGGTACCTTGGCGTCGGTCCGGCTCTCCCAGCCGCCTTGTCTGCCCAGCGCCTTCATGTCCGTGCGGAACGGGGACCCTTGGGGCTGTTCGCGCGCCGACGAACGGACCACCCGCACCCGCTTCCGGGGTTCGGCGACGTACGTACCCGATCCGGCGCGTCCCTCCAGCACTCTTTGGGAGATCAGCAACTCCTGAGCCCTGCGCACCACGTTCTCGCCCACCCCGAATTCCTGGCCGATCTGGGCACGGGACGGGAGGCGGTCCCCCGGCTCCCATACGTGCTCCGCGATCCGCCGCCGGAGTTCGTCGGCGATACGGAGATAGGGCGGCTGCTCAGGCATGTGGAAAATCTAGTCCACTAGCTCTAATCTAATTAACTAGCTTTACGTAAAGTGATTGCCGGTGACGGAGGCTGCCCTGTGCCGGCTTCGGGAGTTAGCGCGGCGGCCCTCGCTGCCCGGCTGTCTGCCCTCGGGCTCCCCGTGCGCTTGGAGGAGCACGCCTTACACACGTCAGTCGAAGCGGAGGTGCCGGAATCGTTCTCCGCCGAGTCATGGCGGGAGGTCCTGGAAGTGGTGCGGAGGCCGATCGGTTCGGGCTCCTCGCCACCAGCCTGAAACGGCCGCACCCTCTGGGCGGTCGTACGCAAAACGGTCCCCACGACGGGCGATGTCGGGGGACCGGGCCATCAGCTATAGGAGCTGACCAGCGTGCTCAACCGTATCCGCCGCGCCGTATCCCTCACCAGGGCGCGTCACTCCGCAAAAGGCAGGCACCGCCGCCCCTTAACGCCCGTCCGTCCGCCGAGCGCTTCCGCTTTCCCTGTGTCCGCTGACGCGTTGACGGTCATCCTCGGCAGGGCTTCCACCGACGCGGACCGCCGTCACTCGCTCGCGGGTCGAGCAGATCGCGAACACCATCTGTGAGTCCTTCGAGCGGCAACCCCTGGTCTCCATGACGCGCGAGATCCCGAGGTTCGAGGGCTCCGGGCTCTACGCCGTGTACTACCGTGGAGTGGGCGTAGACCTGTACCTCCCGCTCGCGAGCCTTCAAGTCCCCGTCTACGCAGGGCAGGCCCGTAGTAACAGCGCTACTGGGGAGAGAGTTCGGGAGCGCTATCCCCTCCATGGCAGGCTCAAGGACCACCGCCTGTCGATTATGGAGGGCGGGCTACCGATCGCCGAGTTCCGGTTCCGAGCCCTCCTGCTGCCTGACGTGCACGCCGATCTGGGAGAGAACGCACCACGCGTCGGATACACGCCGGTCTGGAACAGCAAGCTCAAGGGCTTCGGTAGCAAAGAGCAGGGGGCGACGACCCGCCAGAGCAAGAAGGGCAAGTGGGACACGGTGCATGATGGGCGTCGTCGAACTCACGGTGGCGTTGTCCATGACGTCGAGAAGCTGATTGCAGAAGCCAAGGCCCACATCGCGCGGCAAGTGAGCGACTACGACAGGCTGCCGTGGTCCCACCCTGACACTGACAGCTACCTTGACCTTGAAATCTCGTGAGCTCGGCAGTGGCCGGGTGTCACCGAGCCGGGTGAGGCCCCGAGCGAGTCCAAGCGGTCACCTCAGCCAGTTGCGCCAGTGAACGTCGCACCGACTCAATCAGCGACGTCGCACGTAGATCGTCGGAGCCCCCGATGACGTGGTTCATCGCGTAACCGAAGGCGATGCCGTGCTCCGGGTCGGCGAAGCCAAGTGAACCCCCTCTACCGGTGTGGCCGAAGGCGCTTGTGCTGGTCATGGGGTTGGTCTCCGTGGACAGCATGTATCCGGAGCTGAATCGGCTAGGGATCAGCATCACCCGGTCCTTCCCGCTGGCCTGTTCCTTAGCCGCCGCCTCCAGGGTTTCCGGCGTAAGCAGACGCACACCGTCCACCTCGCCGATCAGTGCGGCGTACATGCGCGCCAGCCCGCGAGCGGTGCTGATGCCGTTGGAGGCCGGGAGCTCCGCGGCTTGCACTTTGGGCGAGTCGAAGTCGATCGCGGCGGGGTCGGTGACCGCGTACGCCCTGTTGCTGAATGACTCCGGATCCCGCCAGGCGGCAACCTGTTCGCGGAGTTCCTCGGGAACCGACTCGGCGGGCACGGTGGTGAGGTCCACGGCTGGTCGCTGGTACACCATGCGGCTGACCCGGTCGCGTTCATCCGCTGGCAATCCGATGAAGAAGTCCAGCCCGAGGGGAGCGGCGATCTCGTCGGCGAAGAAGCGGCCCGGCGTTCGGCCGGACACTCGGCGGATCACCTCGCCGACCAGCCAGCCCCACGTTCGACCGTGGTACCCGTGCGCAGTGCCGGGCGTCCACTGGGGACGCTGCGCGGCCAGGGCGGCCGCCATCGGGTGCCAGGCCAACGCCTCGTCCAGCGGGACCGGTTGGTCCAGCGCGATCAACCCGGCCTGGTGGGACAGGAGCCAGCGCACCGGGATGTCCGCCTTGCCGTTCGCCGCGAACTCCGGCCAGTACTTCGCCACCGGCGCGTCCAGGTCCAACGCGCCGCGCTGGGCCAGCATGTGCGCCGCTGTCGCGGTCGCCCCCTTTGTGGCCGAGTAGACCAGTTGCAGAGTGTCTCGTGTCCACGGACGACCGGTTTCCGGATCGGCGATGCCACCCCACAGGTCCACCACCGGTCGGCCGTGCTGGTACAGGCATACCGCCGCGCCGATGTCCCCGTGCTGGGAGAAGTTCGCCTCGAACGCCTCACGCACCGGTTCGAATCCAGCCTCGACCTCGCCGTCGATCGTCGTCATGCCGTCCATCCTGGCATTTGGATCGACCACTCCGGCGGGGCGGGCTGGCGCTCGAAGTGCGAGACGGTGGCTGTCAGGCCGCGATGGAAAGCGCCTGAAGACGCTCGCGGAACTCGCGGACGGCGGAGACGGACTTGCGCGGATCGAGTCGAGCGTTGAACTCCTTCATGCGGTCCAGAGCTCGTACGGAGCTGACACTGCTCTCCAAGAGCCCGGCGCCGTAGTTCGCGGCATCCAGAGCTCCCTCCAGGTCGCCGCCGGCGAGCCGTGCCTCCGCGAGGCGGCTGGACCGTACGGCCTTGTCCCGAGGAGCCGCGGTCTCCATGGAGGTCTCCAGGGAACTCGTCGCGCGCTCCACCTGCCCGGAACGCAACAGGACCTTGCCCTCGGTCGACTTCAGCTGTGCCTCGCCGAACCAGTTGAGCCAGTCCGGGTTCTCCTCCGCCGAGCCGTGCTCCCAGAGGGACGTGGCTCGGTTGAGCGCCGTTCCGGCGTTCCGGTGGTCGCCGTCGCGTGACAGTGCCTCAGCCTTGTGCAGGTAGAGGAAGGAATGGGTGTACGGCGACAGAGTTCGAGGCGCGTTGTCGATGGCGGTCGAGATGAGGTCGACCCGCTCGGCGGTTCGTCCGGCCTCGGAGACCTGGACTCCCATCTCCGCGAGGATGAAGGCGCCGAAGGCGTCGTCGCCGGAAGTTCGAGCGCTGCGCAGGGCCCCGACGTAGTAGTGCTGTCCGGCGGACCGCAGGCCGGCGTCGTAGGCCATCCAGCCGGTCAGGTGCGACACCCGGGCCGCCAGAGAGTAGAGGCGGACGCGAATCCTGTCCGTGTACCGGCCGGTGCCGAGGAGACCGGTCACCAAGGCGAGGTCGCCGCGTGCCTGCTCAAGGAGCCGGGCGCCTCCGAGTTGGTCGTCGAGAGTGCGGAGCGTGCTGATGCGCTGCTCGATCGTCGAGACCATCGTGTCCGTGACCTGGTCGCCGTTGAGTGCCGAGGCGAAGGCGGAGGGCGCGTCCGCCCAGCTCGCCGCGAGACCCGTCAAGGCGGCGCCGGTGATGGTGAGAAAGCCCCGGCGGTCCATGCGGCCACTCCCCACGAGTTCGGACAACGTTTCAACGGTACCGGCCTCGGTCCACGGAGTGGCGAGCCCCGCGATCTCCCAGACCGGAAGCCACCGGGGCCACTCTTCCTCCTGGACCTGCTCGTACGGGACGCGCAGCAAGTCGGCGAGCACGCCTTGGGCGTCCGCGTCGGGCTCCTGCCCCTGCTCCCACTTCCATACGGTTGTCCGGTTGGTCGCCAGCGGGATTCCGAGTGATCTCCCGTGCGCTTGCATGAGGCGGGCGAACTCGGCCTTGCCCCATCCACGCGTGTGGCGGAGAAAGCTCAGCGGGTGGACTGCCAGCGGCTCACCAGGCACGTCATCACTCCCGTCATCCTCTCGCGGCGTAGTGGGGAGGCTACTTCGTGTGTCCGTGTATGGGGAGGGCGTCCCCATGAGGAACCCCCTAGAAACGTTCCGCCTTGCCCACTGGGGCCATTGACTGAGTGTCAGCCGTCCAACGGAGCACGCGCGGGGCGTCCGCTTCAGGAACGGTTCCTCAGATCGGCGGCTTCGTCCCCGTGTCCCCGTCGGGGACAAAGCCGCTCTCCAACTCTTCGGAGGCGTCCGCCATGCCCACGCTCGTCCATCGGTTCGTCCTTGCGGGTACGGAAAGGGAAGTGCCCCTTGCCCGGCGCCAGATCGTCGACAACGTGCGTACCTGGGGTGTGCCGGTGGACGACGAGACGGTTGACGCCATCCGCCTTGTCGCTTCCGAACTCATCACCAACGCGGTGGTCCATGGGGAGGGGCCCGTCACCGTCGCGCTGGCCACCGCCCCGGCAGTTTGGTGATCGACGTCGTTGACGGCAATCCTTTGGCTCCGCAGATGAGTTGTGCCCACGACGACGATGAGAGAGGGCGCGGTCTCGCGCTGGTCGGTCTTCTCGCTTCGCGGTCTGCCTGGGAGCCCTCCGGCTGCGGCAAGCGCGTATGGGCGGAGATCGAGCTCCCCAAGGCGGCGCCTGCCCTCCGAGCCGCCGTCCTGCGCAGGTTGTTCGCGCGCCGGCCGAAGCGCGGGGCCGTAGCCGAGCCCGAGTCGCTCACTCTGGCGGTCGCGTGATGGGACGGCACGCATTACGAGCGAACCCGCTTCCTGATCCCGATGTGGTCTTTCGGCCCACCCGCCGCGACATCGACCCCGTCACGAGGGAACCCACTGACTACGTGCTATGGGATCGCCACCAATGGCAGGCACGCGGTGAGTGCTGGCTGTGGTGCGGCCGTGACGACGTCGAGGTCGTGGATCGGGCCCGTCCGGTCGAGCGGTATGCACGCGGCCCTCTACGCCTGCCGTGCGTGTCTGTACGAACTGGACCAGCGCGTTCTGGAGATCAACATGCGCGAGGGCACAGGCGTCCTGCCGATTCACCGCTGACCTGATCCGGCGCCGGACCGCGGCTCATCGCGCGCCCAATGACCGCCGCCCCACGGCAACGCGTTTCTCCCACGGCCCTGGGGCGGCCATCGACCTCCCGTCGGAGCCCCGGCGGGAGAACCGAAGAGGAAGGAGCACGAGGTGGCAGAGAACACGACACCGCCTCCGGCCCGGAGGGGCCTCCTGGTGGCGGTGCAGGAACTGACCGCCGTCCACGACCGGTACGACAGCCTCCGGTCGGACAACCAGGGTAGTTCAGGCGACGCGCCGTGGCCGGGTGGCGACGGCAACCTGCACGACAGCGAGTAGGTACCAAGCGGTGAGGGCCGGCGCGGTCGGCCGTGCCGGCCCTCACTGTGTCCGAGCAGTGGTCGAACGCATGGAGGACGCACGATGGAACATCGGTTGATCAGCGCCATCGAGACAGCGCTCGGATGGAGCGGAGCCGAGGAGTTAGGCAAGGACTTTGTACGCGGGAGCATGGACGACCCCGCACTCGTCTCCCGCATCATGACCCCGAACCGCCTGCTCGACATCGCGATGCGCAGGAGCCTGAACCGCCCGCAGTTCCGGTGCTTCCAGAAGGGCGAGGAGGTTCATCCGGCCATCTACTACACCGACAGCGTCAGTCCCCGGGGCCAGAGCATCTCCATGGTCAACATGCGCAGCCTGGGCAGGATCCTGGGAGAAGGCGCGACGGTGATCATGGACCAGGCCAACGTCTTCGATCCGACGATGGAGGTCGCCTGCCGGGCGCTGCAGTGGTGGTCCCGTGAGCGAGTCCAGGTCAACGCGTACCTGACGACGAACGACGCCTCCGGCTTTCCTCTGCACTGGGACGACCACGATGTCGTCATCGTTCAGCTCGCGGGTGAGAAGGAGTGGGAGGTGCGCGCTACTTCCCGCGCGGTCCCGATGTACCGGGACGCCGACCCCAACAGCACCCCGAGCGACGAGATCATCTGGTCCGGTCTGATGCGGACCGGCGACGTCATGCACATCCCCCGGGGCCACTGGCACCAGGCGACACGGACCGGCAGCGGGTCCGGAAAGAGCCTTCACGTCACGTTCGGCATCACCAGGCGCACGGGGGCGAGCTGGTTCGCGTGGCTGGGCGACTGGTGCCGCGAGCACGAAATCTTCCGCCACGACCTCGACCGCTGGCAGGGAACAGGCGGCGAAGCCCTGACCGAAGCCGCCGCTCAGCTGGCCCGTGAACGTTCTTTGGCCGACTTCCTGGCCGCGTACGAGCAGGAGACGACGCTGCCTCGACACGTGGCGTTCCTCGACGTGCTCGGGCCACTCGACGCCGTGGTGTGCACCACCCACTTCCCTCCTCGGATCCAGGAACACGGAGAGACCGTCGACGTCGTGACCTCGGGGAAGAAGGTCACCCTCGCGGCGAAGGCCCTGCCCGCCCTGCGTCTGCTCCTGAGCGGCAGGCCGGTCGAGGTCGAGCGGGCCGCAGCCGTCGTCGGGGCCGAAGTGACGGAGGTCGCCGAGATCCTGGTGAAGGAGGAGCTGTGCGCGCTATTGACCCCCGAGTTGTCCTCGGGTTGCTCCGGTCTCGTCACGAACGCCGTCTCCTGACCGGGGCGCTTGACCTCGGTGTCACGGCGCTCGACACCAGCACCAGCTACCTCGGCTTCCATTCGCATCAGGTACTGGCGCGGACAGCCGGCGACCTGCTGCCGAAGTTCACGGTCTCCACGAAGGTCGGCTATTTCTCGGCGCCGGATGGGGCGGAACATTCCCTGGATCCCGCACGGCTGCGCGAGGCCGTCGAACAAGCGGCTGGGGACCTGGGACGGGAGCCGGAGCTGGTCTTCCTGCACAACCCGGAACATTCACTCCGCGAGGCCACCGCTCGAGGCCAGGAGGTGCTGGCAGAGGCGTGCGCTGCCCTCGATGACGCCATGGCCAAGGGCCAGTGCGCCGCCTGGGGCATCGCGTCCTGGGACCCGTCACCACTGGTGAGTTTGATCGACCCGACCGTGCCGAGGCCGTCAGTCCTCATGATCCGTGCCGGCCTGCTGGTCGGAGCCAGAACACTGGATGCCGCGGATGCCCTCACCAAGGTATGGGACCTGGGCGACGGCGAGGTGTGGGGTATGAGCCCCTTCGGGGGTAGCACCAGTGCCCCGGTGTGGGCCAGGATCGACCCACGCGTCTTTCTCCGGGACGGCGACCGGCTCTCCCGCATGCAAGCGGGCTTCAGAGCCGCGTATCACCTCCCGCGGGTCGACTCCGTAGCTGTGGGCACCGATGAACCCGCCCATCTGGGCGAACTCGTCGGCGCCCTGGTCGGCGAAGTCGAGGAGCGAAGCATCGAGGAGTACCGGAGTCTCCTTCGGGATCGTTCGCGCGATCAGCCTGCCTGAAGCTCCTTGATGACCTGCTCGGCCATGCGCTCTGCGGGCTTCAGCCGAGGGTCCTCCGGGTGCGCGTACGGCCCGAGGATCTTCGAGCAGGCGAACAACGTCATCAACTTGCCGTCCCGGCTCTCGAAGTCGGACCGGCGCTCGTGCCGTACACGATCGGCCAGAGCTGGGACAGCAAGGGAACTCGCCCACAGAGAGGCGGAGTCCAGCCCCAGGGGCGCGTTGCCCCAGTCTTCCCAGTCGAAGAGACTGAACGCCGGAGCGGTCATGTTGGCCCAGTTCAGATCCGCGTGCGCGGGCGCCCACCGCTCGACGGCCGTATCGAAATTGCCGGAGAAGACACTGCGGATGGACTCGGTGATGAGGGCCTGGGTGATGGTGTCGGTGTCCGGTGTGGCGACCCGCCTCGTGCGCTGGGCCGCCAGCGCGTCCAACGAGTCGTTCAACGCCGCCCACCAGTCGTCCGGTAGCTCCGGGGCTTCACTCAAGATGGCGCTTCGGACGGGAGCGCCAGGCAGGAGCTCGGTTTCGTCGGCGCGCCACATCACCGGCCCGTCCGCAGCCCGCCAGACCACACATCCGTGCCATTCGGGCTGGGCGACGCCTTCCAGACGCGCGGCGCTTTCAGTGCCGTTCCACCCCTGGTCGGGGATCTTGTCGAGCAGGCGCCGCTCGATCCGCACCCAGGTTTCACGGTCGGTTCTGGCACCCACGGATCGGCGCTTGCGCACCATCGTGTCCGGGAGCAGCCCCACTTGCAGAGACCGCTCGACGCGATCAAGAACCTCGTCAACCGGCTGCACGCGTAGGTCGACAACCTCACCAGTGGAGACCGAGAGCGCCATGGACGCGACCGTAGCAGTAGTGCGGTGGGAGGGATCCGGAGTCGAGGCACGGTGAGAGCCGCAGGCCACTTCCAGATGATGGATACGGGTGCTCCTCACAGGAGTGGAGTGGGCGGAGGCATCAATGGTCCGGAGAATCGCCGTTTGGCCGAACCGGCGATCGTCGGCTGTGTCGCGTCGCTTTACGGTCAGCGTCGTCGGCTGAAATCGTCCACGGTGCTCGGCGAGGTCAAGATGTCACCCGATCGTGCAGCAGACCCAAGATTACAAAGGCGCTTGAGGAAGAAGGCGACGTGTCGTAGGCACCTGTAGCTGATACGAGGGTTGGCTCGGTGCTTGCTGAGACAACCCTCGGAGCAGGACTGAATCCGGTACTAGCGCTGAGGAGGTGTTGCGCCTTGAAACTATCTAGGGACGGATGACGATGTGATCGACTTTGTGAGTGCGGGCCCGAAGGGCGGCCACGGCTTGAGGGAGGGCCTGTAGGTCGTCTTTTTCCGGGAAGTCCAATGGAGTAGGCCTGTTGCGGTTGGCGCCTCCCTGACTAATCCGTTCGGACCTCAACGCTAGCGGCCTCGCGCTGCCTGTTGGAGGCTGACAGCGTTCGTACTCGATGGGACGAGTAGGCCGCTGATGTGATCGGTACTTCAATTTTTGCGCAGGGGAGTCAGAATGGTGTGGTGGTCGGGGCATGAGTCCGGCAGCGATTTTTTACCGGAGGATTCTAAAGGCGGTGGGGGAGGAAATGTTGGTGAAGACCCTGTGCGGTTCGGCCTAATCGCGGCAGCTGAACGTCTCTCTCGCCATGGGATCGAGATGCCTTGGCGAGAGATTAGCCGTTCCGTCGATGAAGCCATTTTGGCTCTTCGGCGAGAGGAAGATGTGCCGCTGCGTGCCGTTGAACTATTTATCGAGCTTGTAGCCGTCAGCGCGACTTCCCGGATCGTCTATGGGGAGCGACCCCTGAAATCCAAGGAAACCGAGAGATTCCTTCATATTTTTTCTGATTTCATCAACAGCTACTGGCATCCCCCGCCGCAAGCGGACGGTCCCGAGTAGGTTCAATTGTCCAATGACACATGGGGCTGGCTGCAACGCCAAGCCGAGTATCAGATCAGGCGCCTTACGTACTATGGTGCAGGTCTAGCTGGCCTGGGCATCTTTGGCGCTGGGGATATGGCGGCTGGGATCTTCAACCAAGCCCCATGGTTGCGCCTCGCCTTTCTGATTTGCGCCCTGAGTACCGCAGCCTGCCTCGGGCTTGCCTGGGAGCCGTGTCAGCGGATTGCCGCTGAGGTTGAGCGAGACCATAGCGGCCAATTGAATGCCCAGCGAAATGTGGAGCTGCCCGACAAAGTCCACTTTTGGTATCGGTGGGCAGGCGTGCTACTTCTCGTCACGGCGTTGGTGCTCCTGGGAGCCGCAGTCTGGACAGCAATCGAGGGCCCAGCCGCCACGACGCGACCCGCAGGGCCGTCGAGGACGGCTTGCCCAGACGATCGCTCAGCCCAAGGCGTACTGCCCGGGGGTAGCCACAGCACCGCCAAGTTCGACTGCAATCGCCTGCATGGCGGTTAGCGTGAGAGCACATCTGCGCTGCGACAGGTGGCCAAGAGGGCGTTGCTGAACCAAGGTGTGTCGCAGATGTGTCGCGAACACTGAGAGACAACAAGAAAGAGCGGGAGTCAGTGAGACTGACTCCCGCTCTCTCGTCTAGGCATCCGCCCTGGTCAGCGCATGATCTGTGCTGGTTGTAGGCGAGTGCCCCCGGCAGGATTCGAACCTGCGCACACGGCTCCGGAGGGCGCTTGTGACTTAGGCGTTTGGGCTGGTCGCGAGCATTCAACGGGGGTTGAAGACGATTCCCGTCCACGCACAGTCCACAGGAACATAGGCGGCCTCACCTCACAGCCTTCGTGATCCTCCGCGTCACGGTCGGCCTGGTACCCGACCGGAGGCCGTCCAGCACGCGGAGATGGCAGCCCGAGCCACCGCATGTCTGGCACCCACGGTCATCCCGGCGGCACAGTCCCCGCAGCCGGCGGTGCCGGAGTGGCGCCATGCTGTGCTCTCCGACCCCACCCTGACCGGCATGATTCGGGCTCAACTCGCCGACCTCAAAGCTGTGTCGCCAGACGGCAGCAACGTTGAGGAGTGACCGCCGATGCCTGTAGATCATTTAGTGAGCAGTACTTGGCAAGCTTGTCTTCGATGTGATCAAGATTGACCAACTCGCCCTAGGAGTACGGGATTTGTTGGATGCGCATCTAGTCGGACCGCTACAGTTGCGCTGAACGTGGTGCAAGGCAGCATCGTGACGTATGGGACCAGGAATAGTCCTGGGGGCCTCTGATTTCCCGTAGTTGGTGGATCAGGGGCTGTCGCTGGCGCGGATGGTACCTCCCTATGGGGTTTGATTCCGGGTCGACGCGGCAACCACTTCCGAAGCCGTTGACGTACGACGTGGCGCGCGGCATTGGGACACTCCGCGCCCGCTACTCCCGAAAGTGATCTTGGTTTCGAGGAGTGCGGAAGGGCCCCCGGCAATGGTGCCGGGGAAGACCTGAGCGTGCTCACGGAGTTGATAGCCTATGGCCGCCGAGTCCAGTGCTGCCCCCCTGCGCCTCTATTTCGTTGACGATGGAGGCAACGCCCGCACGACGGTCTGCTTCGCATCCTTGGGGATTGATCTCGCGCACGTTGACACCGCGAACCGAAAATGGCGGGCCTTTCGCGCTGAGCTGGATGCAGACGCACGATTGGAGATTCCGGCAGACTCCTCTCTTCACTCGGTGAAGCTCGCGGGCGCTCGTGGACGTCACGTTCACCGCTCGCGAAGCACCGACCGCGTGACGCATCGACGGCACTGCCAGGAAGTCATTCTGCGCGGGCTACGAACGATCGCCGAGGTACCTGGCGCGCGGGTTCGTGTTGTCTACCGAGAGACCGATAACTACGGGCGCGACCGGCCTGCCCTCTATGCCGCCTTGTTGCGCCAACTCAATGCTGAGCTCGCAAAATCCGGCATCCACGGGGTGGTCATCGTCGACGGCGATGGTACTGAAGGCGCTCTGCGACGGGCCCATCGCGCCCTCCCGGACGAAAGGCGCCACATCATCGGCGACCCGGTGTTCCGGCCTGCGCGAGAGCTGGACCTGCTCCAGGGTGCAGACATGTTGGCCTACTCGGCCTACCAGTCCATCGCCAAACAGCCGTCCCGCGCGTTCATGTGGCACTGGTTTGGTTCCACCTTCCCAGGTGCCCACGGGCCCAGTGCGCTGTGAGTTGAGCGACGCAGAAGCGGGGGCTGGGCCCCGAACGTAGCCGGAGCCCAGCCGGGCCGGACCTGGAACCCGAGCGAAGCGGGCCAGGACCGCGACCCCAGTCTTCCACACCAACCACCTATGAGGAGGGATTCAATGCCTGCATACGAGGCTGGCGCACCCATCACTGTCGACTGGGGTAACCAGCAGATCGAAGTATCCACCGTCGACCACCAACTGCCTGATGCCTCCGCCGTGGATGGCCGCAACAAGCTGGTCAAGGCCGGCATGAATGCCAAGTTGGCGTCGTTGCCGGAGGACGCATGGCATGCGGTGGCCCGGGCCACGGTGACACCTGACACCGTCGCGCTCCAGCTGCGTGAGGCACACGATGCCCACGCTAGCCTGCTGTTGGAGGAGCATGTGGATGGCGCCACCCTGCGGTCGGTTCACTCCAGGGTGTGGTTGTCCGAGCTGTTCCCAGCTATTCAGCCGCGGACTGGGCAGGAACTTCTGGCTGTCGACGATCCGCAGGTGCTGGGCATGGCTGCGGATGGCAATTCGCAGGCGATCCTACGTTATCGGTACGAAAGCCTCAATCATCTCAAACGCCACGTTCGGCAGACCATCACGGCAACGCTGTACCGGAACTCCTACGAGGAATCGATCCTCTCCAGGCGGGTCACACGGGCCCTGATCGTGCATCCGATCATCTATGACTTCGACGATGGTACGGAGTCAATCTTCGGTCTCGTCGCACGCGACGGCATCACTCGCTTGGCCAGCGCGTGGAAGGTGTTGGCCGGGCCCGATACTGAGCCAGAGGAGGCGGCCAAGTTGGCTGCGAATACCCTCTTCGCGCAATATCAGATTTCTGATAGCGAGCAAGCGAAGCCGCTCACCCAGCGGATGGCATTGGGCCGGCAGAATAGGCGCAAGCAGCTTCGCGAAGAGTTCGATAAAGAGATCGTCAATGCAGGGGAGGGCAATCCACCATCCTTGCGGGCCATCCAGATTGCCCAGTCCTACCAGGTGCCAACCCATGTCACGGTCGGCGTCCAGGCGCACGAGCGCACGGCCCTGCCAGCGGAGGATGTGTTCGACGACGCCCTGAGGTCGATCCTCGCGTCCGTTCACGTTGAGTTCAAGCCGTGGGACACTGCCGCCCAGAACGTCGAGGTTGCTGCCCGCGCACTCAAGCGCGTTCTCCACGGCAGTACGGGGAGCACGGTCGAAAATGGGCTGCATGCGGTGTACGAACTAGCAGTCGGCCTCCGGCAAGCATCGGACACTCCCAATGTGTATGGGAATCAGAGTATCCCTGGCAACGGATTGTGGCGTGCCGTCCAATTGCTGCACACTCTGACCCGGCCAGCCATCTTCGAGGAGTTGAGGAGCAGGGCCAAGGAGATCAAAGGCGACCGGCGGATGACTGACAAGGGCTACGCTGGGCTGCTCGGCCCTATCGTTGATCACCCCTGGCGGTCCAGTAAGAAGTCAGCCGCACCGCAGGCGCGCAACGCATGGAGCAATGGAGGCGTCCTCTTCAAGGAAGTACTGGCGGACGGTTGGGCCCCGATGGTGACCAACGACTTCACTACCCTGATCAAGCCGGCGCTTGAAGGTAGCCGTGAGGCTCGTCTGACACTTGCCTTGGCCGGCGGCACGGCTCTGATTGCCGACAAAATGCTGACCAGGAACGTGGGTTCGTCCGTCAGTCGGACCAGGGCCCCCGGCAAGGTCCCATTCCGTGGGGACGTGCACAAGATCATCGAGGGGCTAGCTCGAAAAGGCAATGAGCTTGGCTTCTGGACGCTGGCCTTGGCAGCGCAGCGCTTTGAAGACGGTCGACTCCCCCGAAATTCGGGAACCAGGCAGCAGCTTGGGTTGCCCAACGACCAAGCCAGTGAGGGGAACGACGGGTACAAGCACCTTGTGGTCGATCTAGATGCGTCCGACCGCATTCTTCGGGAAGATGGGGAGCCGGTCCTATTGCTGGAGTGGGACGTCGCTGTCGCTTCGGATCCGGCGCGCGCCCGCCAGGTGCTCGAGCCGATAGACGCTGACGGTGACGACGGACGGGGAGAAGAGGACACGGATGCGAACGACGGATCTGACGCGTCCAAGCCGTCGACGACCGGGAGCGACGACGGACAGCACGAAGACCCGTCGGACGCGGCTGCGGATACCGAAGTGCCGGTCGAGCAGCAAATCCAGGAGGGGCGCCGGGTGCTAACCAACTGTCTGACAGATGCCAAGACGTCTGTCGACGAGTTGGAGAAGCTCGGTCAGGCCGTGACCTATCCTCCGTTGTTTGGCCCGGCCAAGGCCTGGAGTGATCTCCGGGACACCGCCCTTCATGTCCTCAGCACAATTCAGAACCACGAAGGCGACTACTCCGGCGAAAGGGCTGAGGAAGACTGAAGCGTGCGCCTTGGCCGGTGGTGACTTTGCTGCGACCGGAGACATACCCCAAACGAGCATTGTCCGCCATTCACTGAGCGTCGTCAGCGGTGCCGTTCCAGGGTGAGGATGGCTCGGGCGATTGACGTCATTCGATTGGGGCTGCAGCGCGCGTGACGGAAGATCTGCCAGGACTTCAGGCGGGCGACACCGGACTCGACCCGTGCGCGTGTGCGGGCCAGGGCGCGGTTGAGGGTCCGTTGGGTGGGTGCCAGGTCGCGTCCGGGTCGGCGTTTGACGGCCGTCGTCACCCAGGTGCCGGCGCCATGCAAGCGAGGTCGGCGAGGATCGGAACCCCCTGGCGCTCACAGATCCGGATGAACCGGTGGGTGCGGGCGGCCGTGAGGTCGTGGGCACGACCTGGCAGCGCGGGCGAGATCCACAGCAGCCTGCCTGCCGGGTGGGTGACGGCTTGCACGTTCACCCCGTGTCGGCGGTGCTTGGCCGAGTAGTCCGCGCGGCCATCCCCGACGCGCTCGCACTCGGCGAGGGTGCCGTCCAGCAGGACGAAGTCCGGATCGGTCTCCCGCAAGACTTTGAGCAGGCCCGGCGCGCGGTCCGCGAGCAGGTCGATGACCGCGGTGGCGTAGGCGTGTGCGGTGCCGACGGCGATACCGAAGCCCGCCGCGATCTGGGCGAGGGTGTCGTGCCGGCGCAGGTGCACCAGTCCGACCAGGGCACGCCGGTGTGGCGGGAGCTTGCAGGGGCGGTCACCCTCGCGGGTGACGACGAGCATGGTTACCCACTCGACCAGGGCGTGGGGAAGGACGAGTGAGGCAGGATAGGGAATTAACGAGGCTCCTGCGCCGGTGAGATGAGACTTCGAACACCTCCCTCAACGGCACGGGAGCCTCGTGCGCTGCGGAGACCGACCCCGTCACCCGATCAGTGGTCACGTTGAAATAGTTCAGTCACCAACGACGGGCGAGAAGCCTATTGCTACGGGAGTGGGCTTGATTCATGCCTGGTCAGCACTTTGGCCAGCCGCTCTTCGAACGAGCTCCCCTCGACGCGTCGCTTCTCTGGACCGACGAACTGCCGCCACCGTGAAGGATGTCTCGGTGTGCCAGCGACCATCCAGACTTTCGAAGTGCTGCGGGCGCTCACACGCGCACGCACCCATGCTGCCTGCTCCCTGAGATGTTTTCCCACAACGCCGGTGATCCTCCCGGTACCCCATGCGAACAGAATCTCGTCAGCTCCTTCGATCGCTGCTGACAGCTGCAGACGGGACCTTTCGAGGTCCGGCTCGGTCACAGCGAGGCTGGCCAGCTGCTTCTGGTCCCTGGACTGGAGATCGATCAGATTGGCCAGTCTCAGCTGGGTGCAGCCGGTCAGTGGTACTGCAGCAAGGAGATTACGGTGCGAGATCGTTTCTATTGCCGGACGAATTGGAGGGTTAAGCAAGATCGCACACAGATTTCGCTGATCACTCTTAGGAAAAGCGACTGGGGCTGTCATGTCACCTCGATCTGGGAAGCCTTCAGCTAGACGAACTATGGGTGCCCGATGATGTCCTTTGGGACGACGCTTTGCTCCGCGTCGGCCTAGATGAGGACTTCCCTTATCTGCGAGCAGACTTGAACGCGTTCGGGCATAGCCTGGTCGAGCTGGGCCGCGTCTCGCCGACCACCGTGGAGCATCTGGCGGAACTGCTGCGGCTGGCGCATGTTGTGAGGCTACGGCGTTTTGAAGAGAGCGACGACGGATCCTCTGGAGTGCGTAGCTAGTCCGGGTCCGGAGTATTTATTTGGAAGGTCCGCAGATAGTCGGCGTAAAGACGTGTCGAGCCCAATGAGGGGTCTACCTTTGCAACGACCTGTTGATATTCGGCAATTGAGTCTGTCACTACGAATACGTGACTGATCGGTCTGCCTTCAGCGTGGCGTTTATTTACGGCCGTGACGAAATCGGACCATACTTGAGAGTCAAACAAGACGCCGTAGCATGCTTTTTCAGGAACAGACCATCCACAGGAGGCTACTTCGTTGATTTGCTCGCCTCGGGCACCAGCCTTGAGCCATAGAAGCGGTGCGATTGCCTCAAATCGTCGCCCGAGCGAGATGAGCGCGGGATCCTCGAAGGTCAGCTCAAAAAATGCAACGTTCTCTTGGAATCCCTCTCGTATGAGTGAACCGTCGAAGTACTCTCCCGCGATGGGGGAACCGTCCGGCAAGGATCCGGTAATGGCAGCTTTGCAGCGGGGCATAGTGGCGCTGTAGAATACACCACTTTCCTTCCACTGCTCGTCTCCAGGATGATGACCTGCAGCACGCAGAGATGTTGCCGTTTCCCCATTAACTTCGTTGTTCGTCACGAGGAGCGCACGGCGTCGCCCGCCGTCCTTCTTGTTTAGAAGACACGTGGCGTGCAGTGTAGTCCCGGTACCAGCGAAGTAGTCGAGTATCAAAGCGTCAGGTTTATTGCCGACGGCTATTTCAAGACAGTCGAGTACTGAGTACACCGACTTCGGGAATGTGAACCCGCCTCGTCGGCCCAGCAGAGCTGAAACCAATTGTGTTCCTCCAGCTCCGCCAGCAATATGGCGGGCAGACTTCCACATAGTCTTTGCTGTCGCCTTGTTCTTCCCGGAAACGGAAACCTCGACCTGGCCACGTTCACTGCGACCGGTTACCTCAATCTCTCCGGATTCAATAGCCGCAATAGCTCCCTTCATTAGGTACCGGAGGGTCCATGTACCGCGTTGCGGGTCATGATCCGATACCCAAGCGTAGCCTTTACCGACCAATTCCATTAGCTTGGTTCCATCGACACGCCAGATGCCAAGACGTCCGTCACTTCGGACTGGCCAAGCGGCTTGGTGTCCGTTGATGAAGCGCGGTCGATCGTTTTCGTCATCACCCTCCCAGGGGGTACCGACACCAACAATGCGCTCACCCCTTTCGTCCAACAGAACGGGATAGCAGAGATTGGGTCGGCTTGCCCGATACCAAGTGCCCCCGCCGCGGAGCAGCCACTCCCATCGAATGCCCTTTTTCCCGGCCTTTGCGTCACCTGCCGGGCGGTCCTCCATGAGGTTCCAATCGATTGGCTGCGAGCTAGCCGACCCAAGGAAACAAAAGAAGGCGTACTCTTCGACTCGGGAAAGACCTTCACCAGATGCGCCACTCGGATTTATACAGATGGTCACCATCTGCCGAATAGCGGTGGGAAACATTTCCTCCAGAAGCATGCCCAGATGGTGGACCTCGTTCTCGTCAATGGTTACGATGAGGACGCCGTCCCTGCTGAGCAGACGTTTGGCTATACCAAGTCGTCTCTCCATGAAAGAGAGCCACTTGCTGTGCCGATAGGTATCATTATTGTCGACGTAATCATTATTGTACTTCCAGTCTGTCGCTCCAGTGTTGTAAGGCGGATCGATGTAAATGCAGTCGACTTGCCCCTCATAGGGGTAAAGGAGCGCTTCTAGAGCATGGTAGTTCTCTGCGTTGATTACGGCATGGTGCGGTCTGGTCTCAGACTTCGCAACCTCCCCTATGGGCCGCAATCCTGGATAGATCGGGTCGCCGAATTCGCGAATGACTACGAGTTGTTCGCGACTGATGGTAGTAACCTGTGATGGGTCTACCTTTGATTTTATTGTCGCCTGCCCGTTGGAGACCTTCACGACATGCCAGACGCCAGAATCGTCGATTTCCGTGCGGTCTTCTGTTCCCTGCCGAAGGACCCGCACCTTATCGCCGCGTCGTATAGCAAAGTCGGGCACTAGGACAGATTCTGGCTTATGCCTGTCGAATACGAGTCCGAAGCGACGCGAGCGTGCGATCTTCCTATATTCTGCTTGCAGTGCCGATCGCAGTGCCTGGTCAGTTATTGAAGCAATTAGGTTATCGATGTGTGCCATGCGGAATCTGTCCCTGTCGCGGGCTTTAGTAGTCGCTACCGTGGATACGGAAGATTTCAGCTGCATCTGTGCCGGAGTGGGCCCTCACGGCGTCACGTGTGGCAGCGTCTTGATGGTTGATCATCAAGTAGGTGCCATCAACCTTCGCGACAGATTGAATCCGCTGGAATTCATCCTTGTGCTCCTGCGCATATTCCGCCAGACCCTGCAGTTTCGGTACTGCGTCGGCTAGGTGCGTCCCATGTGGATCCACGAGCGAGGCACGCAGTTCTCCCCGAATGCGGTGAACGAATATAAAGTCCGGCGATAGGCCCTTGGTTCCATCCACTGCAACGTACGGTATCTGTAGCGAATGCTGCCCGCCGGCCGGATTCCGATACCAGGCCACAGCGCCATGCGAGAGCTCCTCTCGCAGTACGTGTTCTTCCCATTCCGCGAACGTCGCCCGGAAGAGCCCAGATGAATCGGATAGGACATGCCGTTCCCATTCCGCCCCCTCTGCATCTTCAGTGCGCATTTCGGGCAGGCTGAAGGTCGTAGGAAGGGGACGGTCGGATTCCCGTCGAATGCGATCAAACTTTTCTTGGTCCACAGCGCTGAGTCTTGTAATGGCGGAGCTGTGCTTCTGTAGCCACGTCGCTACGATTTGCGATGCTCGTTCCTCAACCAAGCGAGGAAGTTCGGGGTCTTGTGCCAGTGCGATCGTAGTTATCATTGCTTCAGTTACGTCTTCGTCGACGTCTGCAAGCCTGCCAACGTACTCCATGGCCAACCCCTCAGGCAGGAGCCGTTTAGCCCTCTCCATGAGCATGTAAATGCCACGGTTGTCCAGTTCGATAAGCGTCTGGCTCTCGTGCGGGTCAACAGTCGGAGTACCAAATGAGACGGTGCGTTCGAAAAACTGTGTGTTGGTGACCGAATTAATTCGGGATTCGAGTTCTCCGCGCACTTCCAGATTAGCGCGGAAAGTGTCTATGATGGCCAACAGCTCGTTCTTTGCTTGCCGAATAGCGCTCGGTTCTATCGCCCGCCCATCGTGTTTTTCGGCAAGGAGTACCGAAAGCGATGCGAGTCTGAAAATGCCTGATCGACGAATTCTTCTGGGAATGGTGTAGGAGGGCAGGGATTCCAGAAGTCTGAATACGTCGTCACTGCCTTGCGGTGCAATACTTTGTGTGACGTCAGGCTCATCGAATAGATCTGGTGCTGCTTGGCTCGTCGTTTTCCTCGGAGGCGTCACCGAAAGGGGGTGCGTCGAGCTGGTAGCGACGCGAGTTTCCTGGCCACTAGGCTGAGGGGAGGTCGGCTCTTGGGCAACCCAGAAATTCGTCTCCGTTTGCTGAGCATCACCTCCATCATGGTCGTCCGTTCCATGAAGTGGAGTGGTGCCGGCCGCTTGATGAGGAGGGTTGCCTCCTAGCATCGGGTTACGAGCGAGTTCAACCGGACTGGTAATGACAGCGGTGCCGCTCGCAAGTGAATCTTCGCTGCCCTCTTCGAACTTCTGGGCAATTTGGTCGACTGCTCTCTCGTCGAACTTAGGGAGAATGCAATAGACCGTATTGAGAGATTCATCAGTCAGCACGCGTCGAGCGAGTGGTGTTCGTACCATTCGGCCCATGATTTGCGTGATGAGGTCAACGTCCTTGGCGACACGCATTGAAACTAGAACTTCGGCTCTCGGGCAGTCCCACCCTGTCGTAATGGCTGTCTTGCAAAGAACGACGCGTATGTCCTGTCGGCCTTCAATATCTTCCGGCGGGCAGTATGCAATATGGTGAGCACCGACCTTTTCCGCCGCATGAGAGGCGAAGGTGTGCACGACGTTCGTTGCACTGATGCTGGGCCACTCCTCAAGCACCGTCCCGACAATGCCCGCAAGATCCTTAGCGGAGGGTTTGTCTTCGATTTGAATTACTAGGATCGGATTGAGGCGAGCGTCACCGGTCTCCTTGCAGTAGTCTGACCATCGAGATTCATATTCGCGAATCTTCTCGACCGCGCGACGTAGCAGGGTTGACTCTGCCGCCTCGATGCCTTTTGTGTGGCCGAGTACTATCTGATCCTTAAGGAGGCCAGAGGCTCGAACATCTTCGACTGCCACAGAGTGAGAACGTATGGTGCGCCCACGCTGGGCCATCTCCTCACGGAACCGGCGCGGAACTGCAGAGATTCCCCATACTGCGGGAACCTTTGGGTTGCCTGACGCGCCATTGGTTGCGCCGCCGATAATCCTCGAAACAATCGTGTTCCGGCTATCGCGCGCGGTGCTAAGTCCTCGATGGGCCTCGTCTACTACAACTACGAATCCGTGCGGCCGCTTCCGTACGGTGTTTGCGACTGTCTCCCAGAATGAGTATCTGCGGCCATCGATATTGGATTTAGATAGTGTGGTGCTAGAGCCGAGTTTCTGAATGTTTAAAAAGTAGACACGGCCGGGCTCTAGAATTTCCTGATCGAAATCGTTCTCAATAGTGATGAGTCGGTTGGGGGTAAGGTTGGACGACGCGGCTACCATCTTTTGTAGCGTCTGTCGATTCAGGGAAGGATCGTCCGTCACCCAAAGAAAAGTCGAGTTCTCAATGCCGGGTGTCGTCTCGTCTCCGTCCAGCGCTGCCTCGATCACTGCAGTCGCTATAACGGTCTTGCCGGCGCCAGTGGGCGCCGCGAGCACGAAGGCGCCTCTTTCCTCTGGGTCGTCCGAGTGCGCCCGTGCCATGCTGGAGAGGGCCCGAAGGGTGGCAGCCTTCGCCTCCTCCTGATAGTCGAAGAGCTCGTACCTCATCGTCTGTGCCCCCCCGGGCTGAGTGATCGTCAACTCGCAACCTGGGCAAGGCTACAACCTGTGTCCCTGTGGTCCGAGGGGGTGTACGGCGCTTTTGCCCGGCGTGCTGCGGTGCGGGCAGAGCGGGGGCGGACCGTGCAGTGAGCTGCTTCGGTGTATGACGAGATTGGTGGAGTTGGTTTGACCGGCGGTCCGCCTGGTCTGAGTCATGCTGAGAGCGATGCGGCGCGCACCGTGATGACGCCGAACCTTTGAGTGGGCCGCTACCCCGTTGTCTTGAGGGAAGGCCTGGTGACGGAGCGGACCTTCGCTTCCTCCACCCAGTACTCACCTGTTCCCATCCCGTCTGCCGTCGACCCACACACAGTGGAGCGGGCGTGGTCCGTGGCGTCCAGGTGGAGCGCGCCACTGTACGAACGACCTGGACGCCACGGACCACGTCTGCTCGGCTCTGCCTGGGTCGACGGCAGACGGGATGGGAACTCCCCGCGCACGCCACACTCGGTCGGCACTTGCGTGCGGCCCCCGTCCATCCTGGATGCAGGAGCGCCCCCGCCGGAGGCACCGCTTTGAGAGGTCCGGCTCTTGTGGCCAATCGACTCTGACTATGGCTCACCGACGCGCCTCACGCTGTTCGGCGTCTCCGTCCTCTGTTCGCGGCACGGGCGCTGGCCGGGCTGGAGCGGGGCGGAGACAGGAGCGCAGGCCCGGCCGGGGGCCGGGCCGCGCGCGGTGAGCGGAGCGAGCCGCCTTGAACCAGTAGGGAAAGTTTGAATCATGGTCTGGCTGCTGGCGTGTTCCTGGGTGATCAAGACAAGCAGCGTTGCAACGCTGGGCCTGGAGGGAAGATGGTCGCGTGCTCCCATCTCGACTGCTGTGGCGTGATCCCAGACCCATCCCCAGGTTCAACCGACAGGAGCCCGTGACGCAGATTGTGTGTGATCCGGACTTCTACGAACCGGTGGATGAGGACGACTGCTCAGTGTTCTCGTACTTCTGCCAACCGCATGACCGCTTCTACCGGTATGACGGCTGTGGCGAAGGAGCGCACCTCATCGCCCTGCACTGCGAACGGCACGGGGCCGAGAACATGTGGCCTCAGCCCCTCATGATGGCGTTCCCCGACGGGTTCTCCCCGCAGCTCAGTGACGTGCAACTGGCCTGGGTGCGATCGGAAGAGGACGCTTCCTGAGGCCTGCGGGACGGATGGACCCTGGCGCATCGGGAGACCGTTGCTCCGTGGTGTAGAACCCTGGGTATGGGGAGTGAACGGCGAGAGCTGATGAAGGCGCTCGGGATGCGTCTTCGAGGGCTTCGTGCAGAGGCTGGTCTGACGGGTGCCGTCTTGGCTCAGCGGGCCGGCGTAGGGCAGCCGACCGTGTCGAAGGTCGAGAATGGGCGCATGGTTCCCAGCCTCGACGTCCTGGGGCGCTTGTCGCTGGCTCTTGGTCTCGACGAGTCGGTCTCTCGCGAAGTGCGTGACCTCCTGGTCGCCGTGGAAGCAGCGCCGGACACGGTCGAGTTGTCCGATGAGGAGGTTCTTGCCGGCGCACTCCTCGATGAGGCGGTGCGGTCTGCTCGGCTGGTTCGCTCGTTCCAGTGCGTTGTCCTGCCGGCCATGCTTCAGAGTGCTGAGTACGCCCGCCACGTTTTCGCGAGTGCGCCGAACTCGACTCCTGAGGTGGTCGGTCGGGCTGTCGCTGCCCGCGTCGAGCGGCAAAGCCTCCTGTATGAGCCGGGGCGCGACTCGGTGTTCGTGCTGACGGAAGCTGTATTGCGGACCTGGCCGGGGAATCCCTCGCTGATGCTTGCCCAGTTCGACCGGCTGCTGGCTGTCGAGAGTCTGACCACTGTGCGCCTCGGGGTGATCCCCTGGCGTCGGGCGGTGCCGGTCATGCCTCGCCACGGGTTCACTCTGTGCGATCAGAGGGCGGTCGTCGTCGAGACCTTCCGCGGTGAGTGCGTTGTGGGCGACTCCGACGAGGTTGCCGCGTATGAGGAGACCTTCCGGCGCTTTGAGGGGGCTGCGATCTTCGGGCGCGAGGTGCGAGAGCTCCTGCTCCGGGTGATGCAGGAGTTCCGAGAGATGGAAGACTTCGCCACCCGTTAGAGGAATAATTCCTCAAGATGCCTGGCTCATCGGTCATGCATGGGAATACTCTGCTCGCTGTGTCGTCTAGCCCCCTAGACGAGGAGGAGTGTTCCCATGCCCCAAAGTTGGTGCCGCATGTTTCCCGGCTTGGCCTGGCAGGTGGCGCAGGCCCGTCACTTCGTCGCCGCCCTGCTTGAGGATGAGGCTTCAGACCTCGTCGACGACGCCGTCCTGGTCGTCGGGGAGCTGGCGGCCAATGCCGTCCGGCACACGCGGAGTGGCTGGTACCGCGGATGGTTCCTCGTGGTCGTCCACTTCCGTGACGACCTGGTCCGAGTCGAAGTCGTCGACCAGGGCGGCGACGAGGAGCCCCAGGTTCGAAGTGTCGCCAGAGGAGTGGAAGAGGACGGTCGCGGGCTGATGATGATTGCAGCCTGCGCCAAAGACTGGGGAGTGAAGGACCGGCCCTCCGGCGCGCGCTGCGTCTGGGCCGAGCTGGCGCGGAACGGCACGTGATGGGCTCACGCGCGGCGGTGATCCGTAGCTGTCTCGTGGGTAGTGGCGGGTGAGCCCTCGGGGGGTGCCTCGGCGGAGGGCCGCGTTCTATGTGATCGGTGTTCATTCGGGCAGGCGACTCCCGCCCATTCCGTCTAGGGCCCTAGACTCCTGGGTACTTCTAGGAGGTGTGGTCATGTCGGACGAGTTGCAACGGATCATGGCGATCGATGATCCGTACCTGCTCCTGCGTGAGGTCACGACGCGGTTGGCCGACGCGCAGCAGGAGGTGACCGAACTCGCCCGGCTCCGCCGTCGTGTGGTTCAGGATCTCCACTCGCAAGGGCTGTCGTACGCGCAGATCGCCGAGAAGGCCGGCCTGAGCCGCGGGCGGATCCATCAGATCCGGCATACCGGCCCGGCGCCCGAGGGTGCGTTCCTCGGTGCGGGTGCCGTCACTGTCGTGACTCCTCTTCGGTGGGACGACGACAAGAAGCGCACGGTCGTCGCCATGGCTGACGTGAACTCCGGGAAGCGCCTGGAAGAGCTGGCCAAGTCATACGGGCTCGATGTCAGCTCCGGCAACGTGCTCGTGAGCGGTGAAGTCGACCTCAACCGTGACGGCCTGGTCGTCGTCTGCGGGCCAGGCATGTCCCAGGACATGAGCGACCTCTACGCCCAAGACCCAGTACTCAGCTGGGAACACCCCGATGGCGAACCGTGGGCGCTGGTGGACCGCCGTACCGGCACGGCGCACCGCGCGGGACAGGACACCGACTCGAACCGTCCCTACGACGTCGGATACCTCGGTCGGCTGCCCCGCCCGGACGGCAACGGCTCGGTGCTTGCCATCGCCGGTATCCACACCGAGGGCTCCCTCGGCGTCGTCCAGCTGCTCGCCTCAGACCTGAGCACGCTGTGGGGCCAGGTGGGGGAGTATTGCTTCTCCACGCTGGTCGGCGTCGAATACGACCCCGAGACCGGCGAACCGCAGTCCGTCGAACTGCTCACTCCCCTCTACCGGCACGACGAGGAGACGACGGAGTGAACGTCGCCCTCGCCTCATTGCCTGCTGAACCAGGGCGGGAAAACGAGGACTTCGCCGCCGCGGCTGCCGGGGCGGCTGTTCTCCTGGACGGGGCCGGCGTGGCCGGGGCGGAAACCGGGTGCACGCACGGCATCGCCTGGTTCTCCTCGACGCTGGGCGGGCTGCTGCTGAGCGCCATCACCGCGCACCCCGCCCGGCCGCTCGCCGACTGCCTGGCGGACTCGATCCGGGCTGTTCGGTCCCTGCACGAGGACGATTGTGACCTGACCTATCGGGCTAGCCCGACCAGTACCGTGGTCGCCGTCCGGGCCGGCGCGGGAGCTCTGGAATACCTCGTACTCGGTGACTCGACCCTTCTCCTCGCCGACCAGGACGGGAAAACTACTGCCGTCACTGACCAGCGCCTGGACGAGGTCGGCAAGCGACTTCGCGGGCAGGTCGACGAACTGGCCACGGGCTCGCCCGAGCACACTGCCGCGCTGGCCCGGTACCGCGACTCCTTGACAAGACTCCGCAACCGACCTGGCGGCTTCTGGATCGCCGGGCCCGATTCGCAAGCGGCCGAACACGCCCTCACCGGGACGGTGCCACTGGAGCCGCTGGCGTCTGTGACCCTGCTGAGTGACGGTGCGACGCGCCTCGTCGACTCCTTCGAACTCATGACCTGGGAGGGGGTGTTGTCCCTTCTCGGCTCGTCCGGCCCGGATGAGCTCATCCGCCGCGTCAGGGCGTCGGAAGCCGCTGACCCTGCGGGGCGGCGTTGGCCGCGAGGTAAATCGCGAGACGATGCCACAGTCCTTCACTGGGAGCTGCCGTTGCTGTGATCCTTGTTCTGTCGTCGCGAGGTCAGGAGAACTGGACCACCGCGCATGAAGGGCCTTGAGAGGACCGCCCCTCACACAGGTCGTTCCCGTCGGCATTTGCGGCGATGATCTGGATTCCCCAGGCATTCTTGAGATCCGGGAGCGCCATGCTGATCTCGTGGTCGATCTCGCCCTTGTCGTCGGGCCTGAGGCTGACGGAGTAGAGGTCCTTCAGATTAGGTAGATCATTCTGGTCTTTGTCTACGGCGGTCACGTGCACGTTGACACTCGCCCACCGCTCAACCCCGTCCGCGTGGAGGCTGAAGCTCAGCTTCTGATGGGATCCCTGCCCCTGTAGCTTGACATCGATGAGCGTCGGACGCCCGCTCCCACTCGCCGCCTGGGCCGCGCCGACGACCGCCACGCTCAAGGCCACCATGTAGAAGACGACACCGAGACCCAGGACTACGGTCTCCCACACGTTGCCCCGCCGCGTCGGGTGGATGAGCAGAGCGACGATGCTGCAAACGATGGCGAGGATGGCGCTGAGCGCGGCCACGTAGATGGGCCACGACTCGTTGTTGAGCGCGACGAACACGACATCGCTCGTCAGCCCCAGTGTGGTCATGACGCCGGCCACTGTGACCAGAGCGCCAGCCAGGATCTTGGCGACGTCGTCGAGCCGTTTGCCGATTTGGGCTTGGACGTCGTCGAGCGAGAGAGGTTCCTGGTCACCACGTGGCGAGCTCATGTGTTCATGGTGGTGAAAACAAGACGCATTCTGTCGCAGCCGCGGACGCAGATGGTCCTAACAGGGGAACCCCCTGCTCGTTTGCGGCGGCTGTCCTGGCGCGGCAGACGTGCCTGTGCGTATGAGGACACGACCGTTTACCCCCCTAGACAGTTGACGGTCCGTCGGTCTAACGTAGTCGTCAACCCCCCTAGACAGTTAGGGCGGGCCAACCCTCTGTTGTCTAGGGGGGTATCCAGATCCAAGCGATGCGGGCTGAACGCATCGCCAACCAAGTGAGGTTCACGAAATGCGTGTCATCCCCGTAGACGTCTCGGCCGCGACTCTCCTCGTCACCAAGCTGCCCGAGGTCAAGGTGAAGGACCGTCAGACCGGTGAGATCGCTATCGATCCGGTGACCAATGACCGGCTCATGGTGCTGGAGCTGGTGTTCATCGCGGCGGGCGGTTCGGACATGATCAAGGTCACTGTTCCCGAGAAGGGCATCGGTGAGGGCCTGGTGATGGGGGCTCCGGTCATCCTGCCTGGCCTCATCGCCCGGCCGTGGGAGAGCGAGTTCGGCGGGCGGATGCGTCACGGCATCGCCTACCGGGCGGACGCCGTCATGGTCAACGCTCCGGCTTCGGTGCAGGGCTGAACGCCATGACTGACACCGTCTGGACGCTGGCACTGTGCCTGCTGGCACTCGTCGCCGTGCTCGTCCTGCGCCGCCGTGCACCGGTCGCGTTCTGGTGGCTGGTCGGCTATCCGTTCGTCGCGCTGCGGGTGCTCACCACCTACCGGGCCACGATGGACGCGTGCGGCCTGACGGTCCCGGCCTCGGCCGTCCGTCGGGCCACGGCCCGGATGATCGGGCGGGAAGCCGCCCCCGTTTCGCCTCGTCGGTCGCTGCCGTGGCCGACCGGGTCCGGGCTTGTGATGCGTCTGCGTATGGCGACCGGGCAGGCTCCTGAGGACTTCATGGCCTCGGCTGACCGGCTGCGCCATGCCTGGGCCGCGCACGCCGTGCACATCCGCCCGACCAGGCCGGGCTGGCTCGAACTGCGCCTGATCGGCTGGGACGTTCTCTCCGACGTGCAGCCCGCACGACGATGGAAGCAGCGCGGGCCGCTCACCCTTCCGCTGGCGCTTCGGGATGACGGACGGTGGCACGTACGGGACTTCCGTGCCGTGCCGCATGAACTCATCCTCGGCGCAACGCAGTCCGGCAAGTCTGTCTACCTGCGAAACTTGGTGTGCGGCCTGGCCCGGCAGCGGGTCGTGCTCGTCGGCGTCGACTGCAAATGGGGTGTCGAACTGGCTCCGTTCGCGCCGCGGTTGTCCGCGCTTGCTGACACGCCGGACCGGGCGAACGAGCTTCTTGACGTCCTACTGGAGGAGATGGAGGCACGGTTCCGTCTGATCGGGCTCTCGTCTGCTGCGGGCCCGGATGCCGTGCTCACCTCGGATGTGTGGGGGCTGCCGGATGCGGTGCGGCCGGTGCCGGTCGTGGTCGTCGTCGACGAGGTCGCGGAACTCTTCCTCGCCGCGAGCCGGGACGACGAGAAGCGACGCGACGCCATGGTCACCAAGCTGATCCGGATCGCCCAGCTCGGCCGTGCGGCCGGCATCTATCTCGAAGTGTGCGGGCAGCGCTTCGGTTCCGAACTCGGCAAGGGCGCGACCATGCTCCGCGCCCAGCTCACCGGTCGCATCTGCCACCGCGTCAATGACGAGTCCTCGGCGAACATGGCGCTCGCCGACATCTCTCCGGAAGCGGCCCTCGCCGCCACCTCCATCCCGGCCGAACGGCCCGGCGTCGCGATCGTCGGCGACTCCTCCGGCGGCTGGTCCCGCGCCCGCTCTCCGCACCTGTCCCTCGACGAGGCGGCGGCCATCTGCCGCGACACGGCCGCCCTGGTGCCGGAACTGCCCCGCCTCGACGCCTTCCGGTCCGTCGTCGCCGTCGAGTCCTCCAAGGGACTCATCCCGGCCGGCGTGCCCACCGCGCGCCCGGTGACCGAGTAGCCGCACCGCCCTCCCCACGGTCGGCGTGACCGCCTCGCGCCGCATCCCTACCCCTCCCATGCCTCGAACAGGAAGGAACCCGAGCCGATGCGCGCCCAGTTGGCCCGTGTGGACGCCGTGATCGTCCAAGCCGTCATCGCGGGTGCACTGTCCTTCTCGCACCTCCACGACCTCGCCGACGCGGCCGGACAGGGCGGCTGGAAGGCATGGGCCTACCCCGTCTCCGTCGACCTGCTGCTCGTCGCCGCCTGGCGCCGGATGCGCGAACAGCAGCGCGCCGGACAACCGGCCGGGGGACCACGACTGTGGTTCCTGATCGCCCTGGCCGCATCCCTCGGGGCCAACATCGCCACTGCCGGGCTCCTCGACCTGGACGACGTCCCCGCGTCGCTCCGCGTCGTGGTGGCCGGCTGGCCCGCCGTCGCCTTTTTCGGCGGAACCTTGCTCGCCCACACACCACGCACCCCGGACGCATCGACGGCCACGGCGACGCCCGAGACGGACACCGAACCGGCCCACGTTCCGGCTGCGGTCGACGCGCCCGAACGCGACGCGCTTCCGGCCCTGGTCACCGGCCCGGAATCCGATTCGGAGCCGGCCGCACTCCCCGAACCAGTCGCGGCTGCCCCCGCCCCGACGCCTGCCCCGGCCGTCCCCCTCCCGCCCGCCCTCGTCGACCGCGCCCATGCCCTGGCCGAGGAACACCGCGCCATCACCGGTCTCGCCGCAGACCCCGACGCCGTCCGTGCCCGGCTCGGCCTGCCTCCGTCCATGACTGCCGCTGTTGCCGCCCACCTCTGAGAAGGGACGAACACCGTGAACCCGCGCTTCCGCAACGTCCGCCGAATCGGCCCCGTGCAGGTCGCCTCGTACATCGCCCGCGGTCGCAACCGCCACCTCGCCGCTTGCACCGCACCCCGCTGCGACTTCTCCACCGAGTGCGACAGCCGTGCCGCCGCCGAACTCGCCGCCCGCACCCACCGCTGCAAGGCCTGACAGGAGACCGCTGCCATGACCGTCCCGCTCTGGTTCGCCGTGCTCGTCGTCGCCGTCCTCGGCATCCAGCTTGCTCGCCCGCCCTGGTGGCTGGTCGCCCTGCTCCTCCTCGGCGGCTACCTCGTCGCCAACAGCGTCCTCGCCCCCGCCGTCGCCACGCTCCTCGACTGACCACCGAAGGGACCACCCCGTGTTCACCCCCAAGTACCCCCGCCCGGACACCGCCCCAATGCCCGCCAGCACGCCCCCGGTGATCTACAGCCCGTCGGCCTACAAACCCACCGCCTATGCCCCGGCCCCGGTTCCGGCGGCTCCCTCCTCCAACCGGCCGGCGGTCCAACTCACCCCGGGCAGCGTGCTCACCCTCGCCGCCGGTGGGGGAGCCCTAGTCCTGGTCGTCGGCGCGGTCCTGGTCTCCATGCTCCTCGCGGTCGCCGTCACCGCCGCTTCCGTGGCCGTCTGCGCGGTCGTCATCCGCTCGATCCTCAAGAGCGACCGCCGCTGACCTCGTCTGCGCAACATCCCGGCCTGCCCACGCCGTCTAGCCCCCTATGCAGGCTGGGATGCCCGTCCCGAACTTCCGCCCCTCCAAGGAGGCACCCGCACATGCGCCCCGAGGCTCCCACCGGAGCCATCCGCCAACTGGCAGCCCTCGCCCAGCACGGCGACCTCAGCACCTACGCACACCAGGTTCAGCGCCTCAGCGGCTGCGAGCGGCCCGTACGGATGGAGGGCCACCGCCTCGACGTCCACGCGGCAACCGGCGAGATCGTCCGCGAGATCTTCGACCGCGACCTTCCCGCCGGACAGCTCCTCATCCGCTGCAACAACCGCCGCGCGACCCGCTGCGCCGCCTGCGCCGAGGTCTACCGCAAGGACACGTTCCACCTCGTCACGGCCGGTCTGAGCGGTGGCAAGGGGATCGGCCCGGCCGTCGCCCAACACCCCCGCGTCTTCGCCACCTTCACCGCCCCGTCCTTCGGCCCCGTCCACAACCGGCCCGGCGGCGGCCGCTGCCGCTGCGGACGCCTCCACCCCGACGACGACCCCGCCCTCGGAACCCCGCTGAACCCGGAGCGCTACGACTACCGCGGTGCCGTTCTCTGGAACGCGCACGCCGGTGCCCTGTGGGCACGCTTCACCACCTACCTACGCCAACAGATCGCGACGCGCGCGAACATCACCCGCTCCGAACTGCGCCACTGCCTCAAGCTCTCGTACGCCAAGGTCGCCGAATACCAGCGGCGCGGAGCCGTGCACTTCCATGCCGTGATCCGCCTCGACGGCCCCGAAGGTGCCGAGGACCCCCCGCCCGTCTGGGCCACGACAGAACTCCTCACCGACGCGATCCGCTCCGCCGTCCGGCTCGCCGAGACCCCCGGCCCAACCCTCGACGGGCGCGCCCACACCTTCCGCTTCGGCGAACAGCTCGACATCCGCCCGATCCGCTCCGCCGACTTCACCGGAACCACCGACCTGACCAGCCGGGCCGTCGCCGCCTACATCGCCAAGTACGCCACCAAGGGCGCGGAGAGCGCGACGGGCACCATCGACCGCCCGATCCGCAACCCCATCACCGACCTGATCGGCACCGACGTCACCGACCACGCCCGGCAGATGATCCTCACCTGCTGGCACCTCGGCGCACTCCCCGAACTCGAAGAACTCCGGCTGCGCAAGTGGGCCCACATGTTCGGCTTCCGCGGCCACTTCTCGACGAAATCCCGCGCGTACTCCGTCACCCTCGGCGCCCTCCGCCAGGAACGCGCCGACCACAACGAAGCACTCACCCGCGAACGCGCAGCCCTCGCCGGCCACCCCATGCCCGATCCGGACACCGTCCTTGTCCTCTCGCACTGGCGCTTCGCCGGCACCGGCCTGACTGCTGCTGAATCCTGGCTCGCCACCTCACGGCGACCCGACACCCCGGACACGGAAGGAGACTCGTTGTGGACCGTCGACGAGACGAACTGATGACCGTCCCGCAGATCCTCGCCGAGCTGGGCGGCGTCTCTCGCCGCACCTTCTACCGCTGGCGGGAGCTGGGATACGGGCCGGCCGCGTTCAAGCTGCCCAACGGAGAGCTCCGGGTATGGCGTAGCGACTTCACCACGTGGCTTCGACAGCTGGAGGCAGCGGCGTGAAGTCCCTTGACGTGAAGGTCTGGGCGGTTCGCAAGCGGGACACCAAAACGCCCTCGTACGGTGTCCGCTGGTCCGTTGCCGGCAACGTGCTCTCGGAGTCATTCCGCACGAAGGCGCTCGCCGACCACTTCCGCACGAAGCTCATGCGAGCGATGCGCGACGGTGAAGAGTTCGACACCGAGTCGGGCCTCCCGGCCTCGATGGAAGAGAAGAAGTCGGCCGTGTCCTGGTACGCCTTCGCCCTCAGATACCTGGCCATGAAGTGGCCCCATGCCGCCCCCAATACGAGGGACGGCATCAATGAATCCCTCACCAGCGTGACGCTGGAGCTCCTCGACGAGCGTGCCGGACGGCCGTCCGATGAGGTGATCCGCAAGGCATTGCGCAACTGGGCCTTCGTGTTGCCGGGGCCCGACGATCGGGAAGTCCCGGACGACGTGCGGAACGTTCTGCACTGGGTGTCCAAGGCCTCCCGGCCGCTCGCCGATCTTGCTGATCCAGCCACGGCCCGAGCGGTCCTCGACTCGCTGAAGCTCAAGCTCGACGGCACAGCGGCAGCGGCGGAGACCGTGCGGCGCAAGCGTCGGACGCTCGTCAATGCCACGAACTACGCGGTCGACCTGGGGGAGCTGCGAGAGAACCCCATCACTGCGGTTCGCTGGCAGAAACCGAAGGTCTCCAATCAGGTGGACCCGCGCGTAGTCGCCAACCCGGAGCAGGCTCGTAACCTCCTGGCGGCCGTCTCCTACGTGGGTGGATACCGGCGTGCCCGCGGCCGTCGTCTCGTGGGTCTGTTCGCCGCGATGTACTTCGGTGGCCTTCGGCCGGCTGAAACGGTCGGCCTCGCGGAGACAGACCTGATCCTCCCCGAACAGGGCTGGGGCTCGGCGGTGCTTCACCGAACGCGTCCGTCGGTCGGCAAGCAGTGGACCGATTCTGGGGAGACCCACGATGACCGCGGGCTGAAGAACCGGCCGACCGAGGACGTCCGGCGGGTACCCATTCCGCCTCACCTCGTCGCCGTGTTCCGTGAGCACCTGGCCACCTTCGGTACAGCGGACGACGGGCGCCTCTTCTTCAGCGAGAAGGGCTCGGTCGTCCCGTCCTCGACCTACTACCGCGTCTGGCAAGAGGCCCGGCTCCTCGCGCTCCCGCCAGCCGCCGCTTCCTCGCCTCTCGCGAGTCGGCCGTACGACCTCCGTCACTCCGCACTGTCCACGTGGCTCAACGCCGGCGTCGACCCGACCGAGGTCGCAGAGCGTGCCGGCAACAGCGTCGAGGTGCTGCTGACCCGCTACGCGAAGTGCCTCGACGGACGGCAGGACGTCGCCAACCGGCGCATCGAGGACCTTCTGCGCGAGTACGAGTGAGACACCCTGCACCCCACCAAGGCCCCGGGCATCTTGTCCGGGGTCTCTCTCGTTTTGAGCCTTACCTGCTGCGATGCTTCGAGCCGAGAGTGGACGAGGGGGAACTCGTGGAGCTGCAGGTCACGCGCTGGAAGCGGTACGGACATGATCGTCTGTACGCGAACCTGCCTGATGGCACGGCGGTCGGCTGGGCGGATGTGAAGACGGGGGACATCACAGTCCTGGTCGCCGAGTATTGCGACGACGTGATCGCCGTGCTGACAGATCACTTACGGAACAACCCCGAACCGGTCCTGCCGCAGAAGACGCCCAGGACGCACGAGGTTGAGGCGCCCCCGATGCTGCCGCCGCTGACGGCTGCCGACGACCTGTCCGCCAACTGTCCCGGTGAGTCTCTGCTCGACAAATCTGGACCAGGCCTGATCAAGCGATTCGTCTCACAGCTCCTGCGGCGCCCCGCCGAATGGGACTCCTGGCGGAAGGGCCTTGAGGGGGAGCAGAGGGTGGGAGCCGAGCTGAACCGTTTGGAGCGGCACGGCTGGCGCGTCCTGCATTCCATCCTCTTGGCCGACAAGGTGGACGTGGACCACTTGCTGATCGGGCCCGGTGGCGTGTTCAGCATCAATACGAAACACCATCACAAAAAGGCCGTATGGGTCGGCGACGACTCCGTGAAGGTCGATCACGGAAAGCCGACGCCCTATGCGCGCAAGAGCCAGGCTGAGGCCAAGCGGGTAGCCCGAGTGCTTGAGCGCTACTGCGGATTTCCCGTACCGGTGCAGCCTGTGCTCGTCTTCGTCGGCGTGACCGATCTGAGGGTGGTCGCCACGCAGCTCAGCGTGCGCGTGTACCGGGAGCGTGAGGTGTCGGCACTGGCGCCGCTCTCAGGGGTGCTGACGGCTGAACAGATCGAGCAGGTGTACGACGTCGCCCGTCATCGCCAAGCGTGGATTGGGGCCTCAGCCAGCTCTTCTCGGTGAAGTGTCGGCCTTTCCATGAGCTGTGGGGGAGCCTTCATGGCGTGACCGGCGCCGGGGTGGGGCGCCCTGTCAGTGCCGTCCTTTACGCTCCGCTCCTGATCAAGCAGTTCGGATGGGGAGGGGATAGGGATGGGCGGAAACGAGTGGAGCCACACGGGCCCTTATCAGCGTGATCTGGTGGCCGCGTTCCGGCAGGCTCAGGAGGACGAGTTGGCGCGGGACAACCACGGTTTCGAGGGCCAGTCCGTCGAGGAACTGTGGCGTGACCCGGAGTGGCAGGAGTACATATTCACCGGCGGCACGTGCACCGTGCTCGACTTTCCTCTCATGATCGAAGCCGCGGACACCGATGACGGTCCGTTCATGCGGCCCCTGACCGATGGGGAGGTGCGTGCGTGGGCTCCTCACGGCCGGCCCACCTACGAGGAGTGGGACGCAGCTCTTGATTCCGAGCAACTGGGCTTCCCGAGCCGCGCCCAGGGAAACTGCACAGTGCTCTACCGCGACGGCAGGCCTGCGCAGATCGGCTACTGGGGGGTCACCGCCGACTAGGGGGACCGATACCGCTTCGCGATGCGGCCCCGTACTCGTCCGGGGCTGCGTCGCTTTGGTAGGGCCCACCTGGGGGAACGCCCCAAGATCCCGTCCACGCCTCGTCCACAGACCCCGACACAGAGCCGCTTCGGGCTGCATCTGCCTGCACATACGCCAAGACCCCGTCCTCAGCGTAAGCGCTGGTGGCGGGGTCTTTGGGCACCTGAATCAAGGTGCCCCCGGCAGGATTCGAACCTGCGCACACGGCTCCGGAGGCCGTTGCTCTATCCCCTGAGCTACGGGGGCGTGTCGGGCGCGTTGTGTGCGGCGACGGGTAGAACCCTACCAGCTCTTTCCGGGGTGATCGCCACGTGTTTTGGCCGTGGCGGGTGGCGTTGCGGGGCGTGGGGGAGCGCTTGGGGGAGCGGGGTGTGTCTGCGGTGGGTAACGGGGCCCGCACGGGGTGGAAGTGGGGAAAACCCGGACGCGGCGGTGGGCGCGGACCTACTCTCGAGTTGTGCCAGGCGCGTCCGGCCGGGTGCTTGTTGTGGACGACAACAAGGTCATCCGGCAGCTGATCAGGGTCAACCTCGAGCTGGAGGGTCTCGAGGTCGTGACCGCGGCTGACGGTGCCGAGTGTCTGGACGTCGTTCACCAGGTTCGGCCCGATGTCGTCACGCTCGACGTCGTGATGCCTCGGCTGGACGGACTGCGAACCGCTTCTCGGCTGCGTGCGGATCCCCGGACGCGGAAGCTCCCCATCGCCATCGTCAGCGCCTGTACTCAGTACGAGGTCGAGAGCGGGCTCGACGTCGGTGTCGACGCCTTTCTCGCCAAGCCCTTCGAGCCTTCCGAACTCGTGCGGCTCGTGAGGCAGTTGATGGAGCGGAGTGAGGTGGGCGGTGGCGTCTTGGGCGGCGCCGTCGAGGAGACCGAGGGTGCGGGACGCACCGGTCATTGAGCCTTACGCGCTGGGCTGGTTGCCGTAGCGCTCCCATCAGATGGTCGGGCCGGCCCGACCCGTGTGGAGAAACCTGGTCAGATCCGGTCGTCGGCCTGTACCGGACCGGCTGGGTGAGGAGTGCCCGGTCCCTGGTGCCGAGGTCGGCCACCGGGCGTGGCCGGCGTCCCGGGTGAGCTATGGGCTCCGCCGGACCCGCCGATCAATGAGATGCGCCCGTCCCCTCTGTCCCCTCTGTCACCGAGGGGCGGCCACCGGAGCCGCCTGCGTTCCGGGGCAGCCCCTGTCCTGGGAACCCTCAGCCCCAGAGTCCAGCCCCAGATTCCGGTCCAAGGCCCAAGCCCCGGAGCTCGGCCCCGAACCGCTCGAGCCGCCCCCCTTGAGCCCAACCCCTCGGAGTCCCCGCCCCCGGGGAGCCCACCCCGAAAGACCCCGGCACCCGCTCCGCCCACCACCCCTCCCGTCCACATCCCGGACCATCGCCCAAACTGGCTCGCATACCCACCCCCCTCCTCCCCTAGGCTTGTCCCGTGACTCCCGTCGAGCTCTCCCGTACCGTGCTGCGCGCGGTGCGTCGTGCTGTCGACGTGGGGGAACTGGGCGTCTCCGTGCCCGCGGGCGCCGTGGTCTCCCCGCCGGGGCCGGGTGGGTGTGGGGACTACGCGACGAACATCGCGCTCCGGCTGGCCGGTCCGGCCGGGCGACCGGCCCGGGAGGTCGCGGACGTCCTCCGGCCGTACATCGCGGATGCTCCCGGTGTCGCCGACGTGACCGTCACCGGCCCGGGTTTCCTCAACATCACCCTCGGTGGTGGAGCGTCCGCCGCACTGGTGGAAGAGGTACTGAAGCAGGGGACGCGGTACGGGCACGGTGACACCCTCGCCGGGCAGGTCCTCGAGTTGCGCGTGCCCTACGACACCCGGGCCGAAGTCGTCGCCGACACCGTCGTACGGATCGTCGCCACCCAGGGCGGACGCGCCGAGGTCCGCCACGCCGAGCCCGTGAACCTCCGGCCCGTGCCCGCGCCGGAGGACCCCGCCCCCCTCGGCCCCGACGCCGCCCGCTGGGCGCTGCTTCACACGGCGCCCCACGACCGGCCCCGGATCAGCGCCGACCACCTTCTCCAGCGCGAGAGCAACCCTCTCTTCCGCGTCCGCTACGCCCACGCCCGCACCCGGGCCCTCCGCCGGAACGCAGCCACCCTCGGCTTCATCGGTGCCCACAGTGGGGCGCGCCCCGCGGACCGCCCTACGGACGGTCCGATCGTTGGCACCTCCACCCCCGGGACCTCCACCCCCGGGACCTCCACCCCCGCCTCCGCATCCATCGCCGACCTCCCCGCCGCCCGCCAGGAAGGCCGTCCCTCTGCCTCCTCGGCGGCGGGCAACGCCACCCCCGCCCTCCCCAGCCCTCCCCACGAAGCGGAGCTCCTCGTCGCTCTCGCTGAGTATCCGCATGTCCTGCGGGTTGCCGCGCGGGATCGGGCGCCTGATCGGCTGGCGCGGCATCTGGTCGTCACCGCTGATGCCCTTCTCGGTTTCCAGCACGTCGTTCTGCCGTTCGGCGACGAGAAACCCTCGGCCGCCCACCGCGCCCGGCTCGCGCTCGCCGAAGCCGCCGGGACGGTGCTGGCCGGCGGCCTGTCCCTGCTCGGCATCAGTGCACCCGAACATCTCTGACTCAGCAGATGACACAGCAGAAAGCCCTACAGACATGAGCCGTTCCGCACACCCCGCCGGGCCCCGTCACGCCGATGTCCTCACCGAGGGCCACTACAGCGCGCCGCCCGCCGACCTCAACGCCCTCGACCCGAAGGTGTGGGCGCACACCGTCAGCCGTACGGACGACGGTGTCGTGAGCGTCGGAGGGCTCGAAGTCACCGCGCTCGCCGAGGAGTTCGGCACGCCGGCGTACTTCGTCGACGAGACCGACTTCCGGGAGCGGGCGCGTGCCTGGCGCACCGCGTTCGGGCACGACGCCGACGTCTTCTACGCGGGCAAGGCCTTCCTGTCGCGCGCCGTCGTGCGCTGGCTGCACGAGGAGGGGCTCAACCTGGACGTGTGTTCCGGGGGCGAGCTGGCGACCGCCCTCTCCGCCGGGATGCCCGCCGACCGCATCGCCTTCCACGGCAACAACAAGTCCGAGAACGAGATCCGTACGGCCATCGAGACCGGCGTCGGGCGGATCGTGCTCGACTCCTTCCAGGAGATCGTGCGGGTGGCCCACATCGCGCAGTCCCTCGGCAAGCGGCAGCGGGTGCAGATCCGGGTGACGGTGGGCGTGGAGGCGCACACCCACGAGTTCATCGCCACGGCGCACGAGGACCAGAAGTTCGGGATCGCGCTCGCCGACGGGCAGGCCGCCGAGGCCGTACGGCGGGCGCTCGCGCTCGACGCGCTCGAACTCGTGGGGATCCACTCGCACATCGGGTCGCAGATCTTCGACATGGCCGGGTTCGAGGTCGCCGCCCGGCGGGTGGTCGCGCTGCTGGCCGCGGTGCGGGACGAGCACGGCGTCGAGCTGCCCGAGATCGACCTCGGCGGTGGCCTCGGTATCGCGTACACCAGCGACGACGACCCCCGCGAGCCGCACGAGATCGCCAAGGCGCTGAGCGAGATCGTGACGCGCGAGTGCGAGGCCGCGAAGCTGCGTACGCCGCGGATCTCCGTGGAGCCGGGGCGCGCCATCGTCGGCCCCACCGCGTTCACGCTGTACGAGGTCGGCACGATCAAGCCGCTCGACGGGCTGCGGACGTACGTCTCGGTGGACGGCGGCATGTCCGACAACATCCGGACCGCGCTGTACGACGCCGAGTACAGCGTGTCTCTCGTCTCGCGCACCTCGGACGCCGAGCCGATGCTGGTGCGCGTCGTGGGCAAGCACTGCGAGAGTGGTGACATCGTCGTGAAGGACGCCTTCCTCCCCGCCGATCTGGCCCCGGGCGACCTCATCGCGGTCCCGGCGACCGGCGCGTACTGCCGGTCCATGGCGAGCAACTACAACCACGCGCTGCGTCCGCCGGTCGTCGCGGTGAAGGACGGTGCGGCGCGGGTGATCGTCCGCCGCGAGACGGAGGAGGACCTTCTGCGTCTCGACGTGGGCTGACGGGCGAAGTGAGGCGTCAGGCGCCTCGGATGTGACGGCGGGTGCCTGGAGGTGACGGCGGGTGATCGGAAGTACCGGGTGTATCGGGTGGAAGATCTCCTGTCGTCACCTAGCAGAAAAATGAAATGGACGTCTCACGATCCGGACGAAGGGTAGAAACTCCCGTCCGGTGAGTGAGACTGGTCCAACCGAAGACGGTATGAGGAAACGAGGTCGGATGATGCGTACGCGTCCGCTGAAGGTGGCGCTGCTGGGCTGCGGGGTTGTCGGCTCAGAGGTGGCGCGCATCATGACGACGCACGCCGACGACCTCGCGGCCAGGATCGGTGCCCCCGTCGAGCTGGCGGGCGTGGCCGTCCGCCGCCCCTCCAAGGTGCGCGAGGGCATCGACCCCGATCTCGTCACCACCGACGCCACCGCCCTCGTCAAACGCGGGGACATCGACGTCGTCGTCGAGGTCATCGGCGGCATCGAGCCCGCCCGTACGCTGATCACCGCCGCGTTCGAGCACGGCGCCTCCGTCGTCTCCGCGAACAAGGCGCTGCTCGCCCAGGACGGTGCCGCCCTGCACGCGGCGGCGCAGCAGCACGGCAGGGACCTCTATTACGAGGCAGCCGTCGCCGGCGCCATCCCGCTGATCCGGCCGCTGCGCGAGTCCCTCGCCGGAGACAAGATCAACCGGGTGATGGGCATCGTCAACGGCACCACGAACTTCATCCTCGACAAGATGGACTCCACGGGGGCGGGTTACCAGGAAGCCCTCGACGAGGCCACCGCGCTCGGGTACGCCGAGGCCGACCCGACCGCCGATGTCGAGGGCTTCGACGCCGCCGCCAAGGCCGCCATCCTCGCCGGGATCGCCTTCCACACGCGCGTGCGCCTCGACGACGTCTACCGCGAGGGCATGGCCGAGGTCACCGCCGCCGACTTCGCCTCGGCGAAGGAGATGGGCTGCACCATCAAGCTGCTCGCCCTCTGTGAGCGGGCCGCCGACGGGGGATCGGTGACGGCGCGCGTGCATCCCGCGATGATTCCGCTGACCCACCCGCTGGCCTCCGTGCGTGGCGCATACAACGCCGTGTTCGTCGAGTCGGACGCCGCCGGACAGCTGATGTTCTACGGGCCGGGCGCGGGCGGCGCCCCGACCGCCTCCGCCGTCCTCGGCGACCTGGTGGCCGTCTGCCGCAACAGGCTCGGCGGTGCCACCGGGCCCGGCGACTCCGCGTACACCCAGCTGCCCGTCTCGCCCATGGGCGAGGTCGTCACGCGCTACCACATCAGCCTCGACGTGGCCGACAAACCGGGTGTTCTCGCTCAGGTCGCCACCGTCTTCGCCGAGCACGGCGTGTCCATCGACACCGTGCGTCAGTCGGGCAAGGACGGCGAGGCCTCCCTCGTCGTCGTCACTCATCGTGCGTCCGACGCGTCCCTGGACGGGACCGTCGAGGCGCTGCGCAGCCTCGACACCGTGCGGGGTGTCGCCAGCATCATGCGGGTTGAAGGAGAGTAACCAGCAATGACCCACCAGTGGCGCGGAATCATCGAGGAGTACCGGGACCGGCTTCCGGTGTCCGACAGCACGCCGGTCGTCTCGCTCCGTGAGGGCGGCACGCCGCTCGTGCCCGCGCAGGTGCTCTCCGAGCGCACGGGCTGCGAGGTCCACCTCAAGGTGGAGGGCGCCAACCCGACCGGGTCCTTCAAGGACCGCGGTATGACCATGGCCATCACGCGGGCGAAGGAAGAGGGCGCGAAGGCCGTCATCTGCGCCTCCACCGGCAACACCTCGGCGAGCGCCGCCGCTTACGCCGTACGCGCCGGGATGGTCTGTGCCGTCCTCGTGCCGCAGGGCAAGATCGCGCTCGGCAAGATGGGCCAGGCGCTCATCCACGGCGCCAAGATCCTCCAGGTCGACGGCAACTTCGACGACTGTCTGACACTGGCGCGCTCGCTGTCCGACAACTACCCGGTGGCGCTGGTCAATTCGGTCAACCCGGTGCGTATAGAGGGCCAGAAGACCGCCGCCTTCGAGATCGTGGACATGCTCGGCGACGCGCCCGACATCCATGTCCTTCCGGTGGGCAACGCGGGCAACATCACCGCGTACTGGAAGGGGTACACCGAGTACGCCGCCGACGGCATCGCCCGGCGCACTCCGCGCATGTGGGGATTCCAGGCGTCCGGTTCGGCGCCGATCGTGCGCGGCGAGGTGGTCAAGGACCCGTCGACGATCGCCACCGCGATCCGGATCGGCAACCCGGCCTCGTGGAAGTTCGCGCTGGCCGCGCGGGACGAGTCGGGCGGCCTCATCGACGAGGTGACGGACCGTGAGATCCTGCGCGCCTACCGGCTGTTGGCCGCTCAGGAGGGCGTCTTCGTCGAGCCCGCGTCCGCCGCGTCCGTCGCCGGTCTGCTGAAGGCCGCCGAGCAGGGCAAGGTCGACCCGGGGCAGCGCATCGTCTGCACCGTCACCGGAAACGGCCTCAAGGACCCCGACTGGGCCGTCGCGGGCGCCCCGCAGCCGGTCACGGTCCCGGTGGACGCGGCGACGGCGGCGGAGCGGCTCGGTCTGGCGTAAAACCGCCAGGCGTGAACCCGCCAGGCGTGAACCCGCCAGGCGGGGCCGCCGGTCCCGTCGGACACGGCGGAACCCGCCGAACGTGGCAGAACGCGCCGAAGGCGGGCGGAAAACCGTCGGAAAGCAGATGGAATCCGCCCGCCCCCGGAGGGTCGCCCCCACGGCGACCCGACGGGGGGGTGCACGGGGGGCTTACGACACGCATCGTGCGCCTCCTGTGCGCCCTATGTCGCCACAGAACCTTCCTTCGATAAGCTGTACCGAACCCGCCCGCCGCATATGCCGCGGTGCCGCGCCGTCCTTGCGGCCTCCGGGTCCTGGTGCCCGCCCGTCGCAGTCAGTTCATTCCGCAGTTCTTCGAGAATCTCGTACATCACGCAGCTCAAGGAGAGTCATCGAGCGATGGCCGGTCCAGCGTTCCGCGCCGCCGCCGTCCGGGTGCGCGTCCCCGCCACCAGCGCCAACCTCGGCCCGGGCTTCGACGCCTTCGGCCTGTCACTGGGGCTGTACGACGACGTGGTCGTCCGGGTGGCCGACTCCGGGCTGCACATCGACATCGCGGGTGAGGGCAGCGAGACGCTGCCGCGCGACGAGAAGCATCTCCTCGTACGTTCCCTGCGCACCGCCTTCGATCTGCTGGGCGGACAGCCGCGCGGCCTCGAGATCGTCTGCGCCAACCGCATTCCGCACGGCAGGGGTCTCGGCTCCTCCTCCGCCGCCATCTGCGCCGGCATCGTCGCCGCCCGCGCGGTGACGATAGGCGGGGACAGCAGGCTCGACGACACCGCGCTCCTCGAGCTCGCGACCGAGATCGAGGGGCATCCCGACAACGTCGCGGCCTGTCTGCTCGGCGGTTTCACGCTCTCCTGGATGGAGTCCGGCGCCGCGCGGGCGATCAGGATGGAGCCCACCGATTCCATCGTTCCGGTGGTCTTCGTACCGGGAAAGCCCGTCCTCACCGAGACCGCGCGCGGTCTGCTGCCGCGCACCGTTCCGCATGTCGACGCCGCCGCCAACGCGGGTCGCGCCGCATTGCTCGTCGAGGCCCTGACCCGGCGCCCCGAGCTTCTGCTGCCCGCGACAGAGGACCGGCTGCACCAGGAATACCGTGCTCCCGCGATGCCGGAGAGCGCGGCTCTCGTGGAGCGCTTGCGCGCCGACGGCATTCCGGCGGTGATCTCCGGCGCGGGGCCCACGGTCCTCGCGCTGGCGGACCGCGCGTCGGCCGACAAGGTGGCCGATCTCGCAGGTCAGAGCTGGGCCGCCAACCGTCTGGACCTCGACGCCCAGGGGGCGTGCGTATTGCCGCTCGCACCTGTCGGGGTCAATTGACGACGCACGGTTGCCGGATTTGGAGAGGGGGAATGTTTGTTGGATCCGGTAGTGTTAACCTCAAGTCTGCACCCGACCCCACCATGGCGAGGTGCTTCGCGTCCCCGTCCGGGACACCCATTCTTCCGGGAGCCTCCCAAACTGCTTTGTGCCTTGCATTGGGTGCTATGCGCTGAGCAGTGCTGAGCACGCTCCGGAACCGGCGTGACCGAGCCGATGACACCGAACCTCAGTGCCACGGCTCCGTAATCGTCATCACCAGATATTTCTTCCGCCGCTTTGGCGGACCACCGCCCCGGCACGGTCCACATAGCAAGGACCAAAGCCGGACAGCACAACCGGTCGCCGAGCCAGACAGGCCGACGTCCGCTCCAGGGAAGGACCCTTCGTGAGCGACACCACCGATCTGATGGGCGCACGTGTCGAGGAGACCGCTGCCGCGCCCGCCACGGACGCCTCCGCGCCTGCCACCGGTGCCGGCTCCAGGCGACGCCGCGGTACCGGCCTCGAAGGCATGGTGCTGGCCGAGCTGCAGCAGGTCGCATCCGGCCTCGGAATCAGGGGCACCGCGCGTATGCGCAAGAGCCAGCTGATCGAGGTCATCAAGGAGGCGCAGGCGGGAGGAGGTGCTCCGGCCAAGACGGCGTCCGACGACGCCGCCGAGACCAAGCCGAAGCGCCGGACCACCTCGAAGGCCCGCACGGGCGACGAGGCCGCCGCCCCGGCCGAGACGAAGGCCGAGAAGGTCGCCGCCGAGAAGGCCGTGGCCCAGCAGCAGATCGAGATCCCCGGCCAGCCGGCCGGCGGCCCCTCCCGCGCGAGCGAAGCCGAGCGTGGGGGAGACGACGCCCCCGCCGAGCGCCGCCGTCGCCGTGCCACCGCCGACGCGGGCAGCCCCGAGACGGTCGCCGCCGAGGCGAAGAGCGAGCCGAAGGCCGAGGCGCAGCCGCAGGGCGACGCCGAGGGTGCCGACGGCCGTCGTGAGCGTCGCGAGCGCCGTGACCGCGACCGGGGCGGCCGTGACCGCGACCGCCGCGGCAACAAGGGTGACGAGCAGCAGGGCGGCCAGGGCGGCCAGGGCGGCGGGCAACAGCGCCCGGACCGTCAGGAGCGCCAGGACCGTCCGGACCGTCAGCAGCAGGGCGGCGGCCGTCAGGACCGCCAGCAGCCGCGTGACAACGGTCCGCGTGACAGCGGCCCGCGCGACAACGGCCCGCAGGACGACGACGACTTCGAGGGCGGCCGCCGCGGCCGGCGGGGCCGTTACCGGGACCGCCGTGGGCGTCGCGGACGCGACGAGATCGCCGAGCCGCAGGTCGCCGACGACGACGTGCTGATCCCCGTCGCGGGCATCCTCGACATCCTCGACAACTACGCGTTCATCCGTACGTCGGGCTACCTTCCGGGTCCCAACGACGTGTACGTCTCCCTCGCCCAGGTCCGCAAGAACGGCCTGCGCAAGGGTGACCACGTCACCGGTGCGGTCCGTCAGCCGAAGGACGGCGAGCGACGCGAGAAGTTCAACGCGCTGGTCCGCCTCGACTCGGCGAACGGCATGGCGGCCGAATCCGGGCGCGGGCGACCGGAGTTCAACAAGCTGACGCCGCTGTACCCGCAGGACCGGCTCCGCCTGGAGACCGACCCGGGCGTGCTGACGACCCGGATCATCGACCTCGTCGCGCCGATCGGCAAGGGTCAGCGCGGTCTGATCGTGGCCCCGCCGAAGACCGGCAAGACCATGATCCTGCAGGCGATCGCCAACGCGATCACCGTCAACAACCCCGAGTGCCACCTGATGGTCGTCCTGGTCGACGAGCGTCCGGAAGAAGTCACCGACATGCAGCGGTCGGTCAAGGGCGAGGTCATCTCCTCGACCTTCGACCGTCCGGCCGAGGACCACACCACGGTCGCCGAGCTCGCCATCGAGCGTGCCAAGCGTCTGGTGGAGCTGGGCCACGACGTGGTCGTGCTGCTCGACTCGATCACGCGTCTGGGCCGTGCGTACAACCTCGCCGCCCCGGCCTCCGGCCGCATCCTGTCCGGTGGTGTCGACTCGACCGCGCTGTACCCGCCGAAGCGCTTCTTCGGTGCCGCGCGCAACATCGAGGACGGCGGCTCGCTGACCATCCTGGCCACCGCGCTCGTCGACACCGGCTCGCGCATGGACGAGGTCATCTTCGAGGAGTTCAAGGGCACCGGCAACGCCGAGCTCAAGCTCGACCGGAAGCTCGCCGACAAGCGCGTCTTCCCGGCGGTGGACGTCGACGCGTCCGGTACCCGCAAGGAAGAGCTGCTGCTCGGCAGCGACGAGCTCGCCATCACCTGGAAGCTGCGTCGCGTGCTCCACGCGCTCGACCAGCAGCAGGCGATCGAGCTGCTGCTCGACAAGATGAAGCAGACGAAGTCGAACGCCGAGTTCCTGCTCCAGATCCAGAAGACCACGCCGTCGCCGGGCAACGGCAACGACTGAGTCCACAGGGCAAGAACCACCAGGGACCGCCCCCGTCACGCACGTGACGGGGGCGGTCCTTTGCGCTGCCCGGGACACGTGTACGATCGCGCCCTTGAACTTCTGCTGAAGCAGATGTGAACTCTTGACTCTGAGGGGGGACTTGAGTGGATACGTCCACGTCCGGGGGCGGTCGGCACAGACGCCGCATACGGATCGCCGTCCCGGTCGCCGCAGCCGGCCTCGCCGCCGCGGTCGCCGGAGCGCTCCTGATCTCGTCGGCGAACGCCGCGCCCAGTTCGACGCCGCCCACGCCGACCGTGAAGGTCGGCAACTCCACGCCGTCCCAGGCGGTACTGGAGAAGCGCGTCGCGGGCGCCGTCGCCGGTGACGACACCGCGGGCCGGACGAGCCGGAAGGCGTCGCTGAGCGCCGGTACGAACACGGCGAAGGTCGACCCGAAGATCATCGGCGGCACCACGACCACCATCGCCACGGCTCCGTGGATGGCGCAGCTCTGGTACTACGACGACAAGGGCACCACGAGCGAGGCCGACGACCTCGGCTTCTTCTGCGGTGGCTCCGTCGTGTCGCCGACGAAGATCCTCACCGCCGCCCACTGCGTCAAGGGCTACGACTGGAAGGCCAACGGCGCCGTCATCACCGGCACCGCCCAGCTGCCGAGCGGCAGCGACCTGCCGGCAGGGGCCACGGTCAGCGCCCCCTGGCGGCAGTGGAACCACCCGTCGTACAGCTCGACGACCATCGACAACGACATCGCGGTCATCACGCTGGCGAACCCCGTCACCGCCAAGCCGATCCGCATGACGACGTCCGGCGACACCGCCTCGTACGCGGCCAGCACCGAGGCGACGCTCTACGGCTGGGGCCGCACCAGCTCCACCACCGACGACATCTCCGAGACGCTGAAGACGGCCAAGCTGCCGATCAACTCGGACGGCACGTGCGGCGCCACCTACGGCAGCGACTTCGTCAAGGGCCACATGGTCTGCGCGGGCAAGCCGGCGACCGGCTCCGACGCGGGCACCACCACGGCCTGCAACGGCGACTCCGGCGGCCCGCTGATCGTCAACGGCCGCATCGTCGGTGTCGTCTCCTGGGGTGTCGAGGACTGCGTCGCGGAGGGCGCGTACAGCGTCTTCTCCAAGGTCAGCACCTATGTCGGTGCCGCCTACCCGCGCGTCGAGGACACCAACCTGAGCGGTGACCACAAGGCCGACCTGTGGGTCCGCAGCGCGTCGACCAAGAAGGGCTACTCGAAGGACTCCAAGGGCACCTCGTTCGCCACGCGCGAGTCGTGGGGCGGCTGGGACGGCGTCAACGTCGTGCTCCAGACGGACCTGAACCGTGACGGCTACCAGGACCTCGTGGTCCGCGACAGCGCCACCGGAGACGTCTACTGGATGCACTACGTGGTGTCGAACGGCGACTGGTCGACCGACAGGATCTTCAGCAGCTGGGGTACCCGTCAGCGCATCATCGCGCCTGGCGACCTCAACGGCGACGGCCTGCCCGACATCCTCTCCGTCGACTCCTCCGGAGCGATGTGGCAGTACCCGGGCAAGGGCAACGGCACCTTCTCCTCCCGGGTCAAGGTCAGCACCGGCTGGAGCCAGTACAACTCGGTGCGCGGGCACGGCGACTTCACCGGCGACGGCAAGGCCGACCTGATCGCGCGCAGCAAGACCGGCTCGTACATCTACCTGTACAAGGGCACCGGCAAGACCGGCAGCGAAGCCTTCTCCAGCCGCATCAAGGTGCGCACCTGGAGCAGCTACAACGCCTTCGACGCCGTGGGTGACGTGACCGGCGACGGCAAGGCCGACTTCCTGGCCCGCACCTCCGGCGGCACGCTGTACCTGTACCCGGGTACCGGCAAGGCCACCAGCGAGATCTTCGCCACGCGGATCTCGGTCGGCACCGGTTTCCAGCAGTACGACATCTTCGGCTGAAATCGCAGGTGAGCGGGTTCTTCCCGATCTCACCGATCACGGAATGTGCCCATCGCGCCACGCGGTGGGCACATTTCGTTGTGCAACCCTTTCCCGGGTTTCCCCGTCTGACCGTACGGAGTGACCATGGAGCGGTACGCCTCGTCACGACCAGATGGGCCTGGCCCTGAAAGCAGGGGGTAACCGACCGCAAAGGAAACCGAGGAGCACATGCCTGCCGAGAGCACGCCGGAGCCCGCCATACCGGGCGACCCCGGCAACAGCACCCCGCGCCGGGCCAAGGGCCGTCGCCGCAGGACCCGCAGCACGCGGAGCAAGGCCCTGCTCGTCACGGCCTGGACCGCGGCGGGCATCGTGGTGCTCGGCGGCACCGGAGCCGGCTACCTGTACTTCAAGCTCAACGGCAACCTCAAGAACGTCGACATCAACCAGGCGCTCGGCAGCGACCGGCCCACGAAGGTCGACAACGGCTCCGAGAACATCCTGGTCCTCGGCTCCGACACCCGCTCCGGCGGCAACAAGAAGCTGGGCGGCGGCACCGACGACGGCAGCGCCCGCTCCGACACCGCGATGGTCGTCCACGTGTACAAGGGCCACAAGAAGGCCAGCGTGGTGTCCATCCCCCGCGACACCCTCATCAAGCGGCCCTCCTGCGTCGACGCCAAGGGCACCCGCCACGACGCGGCCTCCGGCGTGATGTTCAACTCCGCCTACTCCACCGGCGGCGCCGCCTGCGCGGTGAAGACCGTCGAGTCCGTCACCGGCATCCGCATGGACCACTACATCGAGGTCGACTTCAGCGGATTCCAGAAGCTGATCGACGACCTCGGCGGTGTCACGGTCACCACGACCAAGGACATCAAGGACCCCGAGAGCCATCTGAACCTGACGGCCGGATCGCACGAACTCGACGGCAAGCAGGCACTCGGCCTGGTCCGGACCCGGCACGGCGTCGGCGACGGCTCCGACCTCGGCCGTATCCAGCTCCAGCAGGCGTTCATGAAGGCGCTCGTCGACCAGGTCAAGCACATAGGGATCCTGTCCAACCCGAAAAAGCTGTACGACCTCGCCGACACCGCGACCAAGGCGGTCACCACCGACTCCGACATCGGCAGTGTCACCGACCTCGCCTCCTTCGCGAGCGGCCTCAAGGGCATCAGCTCGTCCCACATGACCATGGTGACGATGCCGGTCCAGTACGACAGCGCCGACGCCAACCGTGTCCTGGTCGACAAGGACAAGGCCGAGCTGGTCTGGAAGGCGCTGAAGGACGACCGGCCGATCCCGAAGGCGGCCACCAAGGGCACCGCCACCGGCACCGCGAAGGGCGTCGTCAGCCCCGGCTGACCTGTGCGCGGAGCCCCTGGGAATAGATCGTCGCGTCCCCCCGTTTTGGGGGATACGGCCAGTGCTGGCAGACTGGTACGTCGGCCCCGGTTCACGCACCCCGCATCCCGCGGCGGCGACCCGGTGCCCTCCCGAATCTAGGAGACACCTTGAAGCGCGACATCCACCCCGAGTACGTCGAGACGCAGGTCAGCTGCACCTGTGGCGCGTCGTTCACCACGCGGAGCACGATCTCCAGCGGCACCGTCCGTGCCGAGGTCTGCTCCGAGTGCCACCCGTTCTACACGGGCAAGCAGAAGATCCTCGACACCGGTGGCCGTGTGGCCCGCTTCGAGGCCCGCTTCGGCAAGGCTGCGGCTGCCAACAAGTAGCGAGCCCACAGCGCCGGTCTTCGGTGTCCCCTGCACGGGGACGCCGGGACCGGCGCTTTGCGGTCCAGCCCTCTCCCCCCAGGCACTCGAACCCGTTCGAGCAGGGGGACCCCCACGCCGTACCTACGTCCCCGAGCCCGTCACGGAGCTGGGGACAGTCCATTGGAGCCGGAGATGTTCGAGGCGGTCGAGGAACTGATCGGCGAGCACGCCGATCTGGAGAAGAAGCTCGCTGACCCGTCGGTGCACGCCGACCAGGCCAACGCGCGCAAGCTCAACAAGCGCTACGCCGAGCTGACCCCGATCGTCGCGACGTACCGCTCCTGGAAGCAGACCGGGGACGACATCGGCACGGCGAAGGAGTTCGCCGCCGACGATCCCGACTTCGTGGCCGAGGTCAAGGACCTGGAGAAGCAGCGCGAGGAGCTCACCGAGAAGCTCCGCATGCTGCTGGTCCCGCGCGACCCGAGCGACGACAAGGACGTCATCCTGGAGATCAAGGCGGGCGCCGGTGGCGACGAGTCCGCCCTGTTCGCCGGTGACCTGCTGCGCATGTACCTGCGCTACGCCGAGCGCGTCGGCTGGAAGACCGAGCTCATCGACGCCACGGAGTCCGAGCTCGGCGGCTACAAGGACGTCCAGGTCGCGGTGAAGACCAAGGGCGGCCAGGGTGCCACCGAGCCCGGCCAGGGTGTCTGGGCCCGCCTCAAGTACGAGGGCGGTGTGCACCGCGTGCAGCGCGTGCCCTCGACCGAGTCGCAGGGCCGCATCCACACCTCCGCCGCCGGTGTGCTGGTCACGCCCGAGGCCGAGGAGGTCGAGGTCGAGATCCACGCGAACGATCTCCGTATCGACGTCTACCGCTCCTCGGGCCCCGGCGGCCAGTCCGTCAACACGACCGACTCCGCGGTGCGCATCACGCACATTCCCACCGGAGTCGTCGCTTCCTGCCAGAACGAGAAGAGCCAGCTGCAGAACAAGGAGCAGGCGATGCGTATCCTGCGCTCCAGGCTCCTCGCGGCGGCGCAGGAGGAAGCGGAGCGGGAGGCCGCGGACGCCCGCCGCAGCCAGGTCCGCACCGTCGACCGCTCCGAGAAGATCCGTACGTACAACTTCCCGGAGAATCGGATCTCGGACCACCGCGTCGGCTTCAAGGCGTACAACTTGGACCAGGTCCTGGACGGAGAGCTCGACGCGGTCATCCAGGCCTGCGTCGACGCGGACTCGGCCGCCAAGCTCGCCGCCGCGTAACAGCAAACGACAACAGCTCAGCCCCGGAGGACCAGCGTGAACCTGCTGCTCGCGGAAGTGGCCCAGGCCACCCAGCGGCTGGCCGACGCCGGCGTGCCCTCGCCGCGCAACGACGCGGAGGAGCTCGCCGCCTTCGTGCACGGCGTGAAGCGGGGCGAGCTGCACTCCGTCAAGGACACCGACTTCGACGCCCGCTACTGGGAGGTGACCGCGCGCCGCGAGGCCCGCGAGCCGCTCCAGCACATCACCGGGCGCGCCTACTTCCGCTACCTCGAACTCCAGGTGGGGCCGGGCGTGTTCGTCCCCCGCCCGGAGACCGAGTCGGTCGTCGGCTGGGCCATAGACGCCGTCCGCGCGATGGACGTCGTCGAACCGCTGATCGTGGACCTGTGCACCGGCTCGGGCGCCATCGCGCTCGCCCTCGCGCAGGAGGTCCCGCGCTCCCGTGTGCACGCCGTGGAGCTGTCCGAGGACGCCCTGCGGTGGACGCGCAAGAACGTCGAGGGGTCCAGGGTCGACCTGCGCCAGGGAGACGCCCTCGCGGCCTTCCCCGACCTCGACGGCCAGGTCGACCTGGTGATCTCCAACCCTCCGTACATCCCGCTCACCGAGTGGGAGTACGTGCAGCCGGAGGCCCGGGACCACGACCCCGAACTCGCCCTCTTCTCGGGGGAGGACGGACTCGACCTCATCCGCGGCATCGAGCGCACCGCGCACCGCCTGCTGCGCCCCGGCGGCGTCGTCGTCATCGAGCACGCCGACACCCAGGGCGGCCAGGTGCCGTGGATCTTCACCGAGGAGCGGGGCTGGGCCGACGCGGCCGACCACCCGGACCTCAACAACCGGCCGCGGTTCGCGACCGCCCGCAAGGCGATGCCGTGAGCGCCGCCCAGGGTGTCCCGGCGCACGGCGCCGTCGCGCGCGCACGCATCGCGTTTCCGCGCACCCCCAGTCAGCAGTACGCGTATGAGGAGGCCCGCTAAATGGCACGGCGATACGACACCAACGACGCGACCGACCGCACCACAGGTCTGCGTGAGGCAGCGTCCGCCGTCCGCCGTGGCGAACTGGTGGTCCTCCCGACGGACACGGTCTACGGCATCGGTGCCGACGCCTTCACCTCCGAGGCCGTCGCCGACCTGCTGGACGCCAAGGGCCGGGGCCGCAACATGCCCACCCCTGTCCTCATCGGCTCCCCGAACACCCTGCACGGCCTGGTCACGGACTTCTCCGAGATGGCCTGGGAGCTCGTCGACGCGTTCTGGCCGGGCGCCCTGACGCTCGTCGCGAAGCACCAGCCCTCCCTCCAGTGGGACCTCGGGGACACCCGGGGCACGGTGGCGATCCGTATGCCGCTGCACCCCGTCGCCATCGAGCTCCTCACGGAGGTCGGCCCGATGGCCGTCTCCTCCGCCAACCTCACGGGCCACCCCGCGCCGGAGGACTGCGACGCCGCGCAGGACATGCTCGGCGACTCCGTCTCGGTCTACCTGGACGGTGGCCCGACCCCGGGCAACGTGCCCTCCTCCATCGTCGACGTGACCGGCAAGGTGCCCGTGCTGCTGCGCGCGGGCGCACTGTCGGCGGAGGAGCTCCGGAAGGTCGTACCCGACCTCGAGGTGGCGAATTGACAGCCCCTGACGCGGGGCGTGGATGGATAGGCACGGGGATCACGGGGACCGGTGGGTCCCCCAGGGGGTCCTTCCGCATCCTCCACGTCAGCACCGGCAATGTGTGCCGCTCGCCGATCACCGAGCGGCTGACCCGGCATGCCCTGGCGGACCGGCTCGGCGACCCCTTGTGGGGCGGCCTCATCGTGGAGAGCGCCGGCACCTGGGGCCACGAGGGCGCGCCCATGGAGGCCAACGCCGAGACCGTCCTCGCCGACTTCGGCGCGGACCCCTCCGGCTTCGTCGGGCGCGAGCTGCTCGACGACCACGTCATCCGCGCCGACCTGGTCCTGACGGCCACCCGCGACCACCGCGCCCAGGTCATCTCGATGGGCCACTCGGCGGGCCTGCGCACCTTCACCCTGAAGGAGTTCACCCGCCTGGTCCGCGCCATAGACACGGCGACCCTGCCGCCCCTCCAGGACGGCGTGGTCGAACGCGCCGTCGCCCTGGTGCGGGCCGCCGCGGCTCTGCGCGGCTGGCTGCTGGCCCCGACCGCGGAGGCCGACGAGGTCTACGACCCCTACGGGGCGCCGCTGCCGTTCTTCCGTTCCATCGGGGACGAGATCAACGAGGCGCTGGATCCGGTCGTCACCGCACTGACAGGGGTACCCGCCCGGGCGTAACACCGGGCGTCCCACCGGTCCCGGTTCTACATTGGACGTAAGCGTCCCCGCCAAGGCCCGGAGTCCACCATGCCGGTCGCAACCATGCTCGAAGCGGATGTCCTGAGCCGTCAGGACCCCGAGCTCGCCGAGATCCTGCTCGGTGAGCTGGACCGGCAGTCCACCACGCTGCAGTTGATCGCCGCCGAGAACTTCACCTCGCCGGCCGTGCTGGCAGCGCTCGGCTCGCCGCTGGCGAACAAGTACGCCGAGGGATATCCCGGCGCCCGCCATCACGGCGGCTGCGAGATCGTCGACGTCGCCGAGCGCGTCGCCATCGACCGCGCCAGAGCCCTCTTCGGCGCCGATCACGCCAACGTCCAGTCCCACTCGGGGAGTTCGGCCGTCCTCGCCGCGTATGCCGCCCTGCTGCGCCCCGGTGACACCGTGCTGGCGATGGGCCTGCCCTTCGGCGGTCATCTGACCCACGGGTCGCCCGCGAACTTCTCCGGCCGCTGGTTCGACTTCGTCGGCTACGGGGTCGAGGCCGAATCCGGGCTCATCGACTACGAGCAGGTGCGCACCCTGGCCCGCGCCCACCGCCCCAAGGCCATCGTCTGCGGATCGATCTCCTACCCCCGGCACATCGACTACGCGCTCTTCCGGGAGATCGCCGACGAGGTCGGCGCCTATCTCATCGCGGACGCCGCCCACCCGATCGGGCTGGTCGCGGGGGGAGCGGCGCCCAATCCGGTGCCGTACGCCGATGTCGTGTGCGCGACGACCCACAAGGTGCTCCGCGGGCCGCGCGGCGGCATGGTCCTGTGCGGGAGCGAGCTGGCCGAGCGCGTCGACCGGGCCGTCTTCCCGTTCACCCAGGGCGGCGCGCAGATGCACACCATCGCGGCCAAGGCCGTCGCGTTCGGCGAGGCGGCATCCCCGGCGTTCACCGCGTACGCCCATCAGGTGGTCGCGAACGCGCGGGTGCTGGCCGAGGGGCTGGCCGCGGAAGGGCTCACGATCACCACGGGCGGCACCGACACCCATCTGCTCGTCGCGAGCCCGGCGCCGCTCGGTGTCGAGGGGCGCACCGCGCGTGGCCGGCTCGCCGCCGCCGGTATGGTCCTCGACACCTGTGCGCTGCCTCACGGTGACGCCCGCGGTCTGCGGCTCGGCACCGCGGCGCTGACCACGCAGGGGATGGGCGAGGCGGAGATGGCACGGGTCGCCGCACTGTTCGCGGGGGTGCTGCGGGAGGAGATCGACGGCAGGACCGCGCGTGATGAAGTGCGGGAACTGACGGGAAGATTTCCCCCTTATCCGGACTGATCGGGGGTACGCGTACCGGGCCGCACAGCCACTCGTGCAACCATCGTCGCTACCCGGAAGTCCTCAACCGTATGCGTGCATCGCTAGGGTGTGGGGCTGTGATGGCCAGCGAGACCTGTGGGGAAGCCCGTGCGTGAATACCTGCTGACGCTCTGCATCACGGCCGCGGTGACGTATCTGCTGACAGGGCCGGTACGTAAGTTCGCGATCGTGGCCGGAGCCATGCCGGAAATCCGGGCGCGCGACGTGCACCGTGAACCCACGCCGAGGCTCGGCGGCATCGCGATGTTCTTCGGACTGTGCGCCGGCCTGCTGGTCGCCGATCACCTGACGAACCTCAACGCGGTCTTCTCGAACTCCAACGAACCGCGCGCCCTGCTCTCCGGAGCCGCCCTGATCTGGCTGATCGGCGTGCTGGACGACAAGTTCGAGATCGACGCCCTGATCAAGCTGGGCGGCCAGATGATCGCCGCGGGCGTGATGGTCGTCCAGGGTCTGACGATCCTGTGGCTGCCGATCCCGGGGGTCGGCCTGGTCGCGCTGACCCAGTGGCAGGGCACGCTGCTGACGGTGGCGCTCGTCGTCATCACCATCAACGCGGTCAACTTCGTGGACGGCCTCGACGGACTGGCCGCCGGCATGGTGTGCATCGCGTCCGCCGCGTTCTTCCTGTACGCCTACCGGATCTGGTACTCGTACGGCATCGAGGCGGCCGCCCCGGCGACGCTGTTCGCGGCGATCCTGATGGGCATGTGCCTGGGCTTCCTGCCGCACAACATGCACCCCGCGCGGATCTTCATGGGCGACTCCGGGTCGATGCTCATCGGGCTCGTGCTGGCCGCCGGCGCGATCTCCATCACCGGGCAGATCGACCCCGACGTGATGAACCTCTTCTCCGGTTCCGAGCGCAACACCGTGCACCAGACGGTGCCGGTGTTCATCCCGCTGCTGCTGCCGCTGACGATCATCGCGATCCCGGCCGCCGACCTGGTGCTCGCCATCGTGCGGCGCACCTGGCGCGGTCAGTCGCCGTTCGCCGCCGACCGCGGGCACCTGCACCACCGCCTCCTGGAGGTCGGCCACTCGCACAGCCGCGCCGTGCTGATCATGTACTTCTGGTCGGCGCTGATCTCCTTCGGCGCCCTCGCGTACTCGGTCAACTCCGGGGCCATGTGGAGCGTGCTCGTCATCGCGGCGCTCAGCGCGGTCGGTCTCGTGCTGCTTCTGCTGCCGCGCTTCACGCCGCGGGCCCCGCGCTGGGCCGAGCACCTCCTGCCGCCTCGCTACCGCCGCCGCAGGGCCGCCGCGGCGGCGTCCGTCACCCACGAGGCGGCGGGTGCCGACGGGCCGGACGAGGCACGCGAGCACCGTGCTCCGGTGGCTGCCGGAGTCTCAGGAGTCAACGGAGCGACGGCGATCGGTACCCGTTCGCGACTCCTGGACCGGCGTGAGGCCGAGTCCTCGCGCTGACGCGAAGGTAAGAATCTGACTAACGCGTGACCAATTCGTGGGGTAGTAAAGCGTCCCAATACCAGACAAGTTGACTCTCTGGATGCACAGACGCGCGCCTTCACTCTCATGTGTGACAGTTGGCACACCACCAGGTAAAGACCTCATCAAATAGTTTGTGATACGGTTCACGAGAACCCAGGGCAGAGCCGAAGGACCCCAGTACGACGGTCCCTTGGCGTGAGGTTCTCTCTCGGCCCGGGTCTACGCTCGTCCATGACGACACGCCCCCCTTAGCAAGCGGAGTTGCCGCCATGCCGTCCAATGACGCCCGGATCCTCCTTCAAGCCGCTGTTCCCACAGCTGCCGTCGGCGCGATTGCCGCCGTTGTCAGCGGCGTGGTCGCCGGCGGCAAGGGGGCGATCGGGGCGATCGTCGCGACGCTGGTCGTGATCCTCTTCATGGGGCTCGGGCTCTACGCTCTGCAGCGCACTGCCAAATCGCTTCCGCACCTGTTCCAGGCGATGGGCCTCTTGCTCTACACGGCACAGATTCTTCTGCTTTTCATCTTTGTCGCCGTGTTCAAGAACACTTCGCTGTTCAACCCCAAGGCCTTCGCGCTCACCCTGGTCGCCACCACCCTCGTGTGGATCGGCGCACAGGCGCGTGCCCATATGAAGGCCAAGATTCTCTACGTCGAACCGGACTCCTCGAAGGGCGACAAGCCCGAAAAGAAGGGCCACTCGTCGTGAGGGGTAGGGCCGGGATAAGTGCTCGGAAGAGATCCTGCTATCGTCCGGTGCCAACTGCGGCATCGCGGGCGCGGGCATCTGAGCTGACGCCTGCTCAATCGCGAGGCTTGATGCCCCACAGCCGCCCCCACATCCGTAACACCAGTCCAGTGCCGAACCGCGGCCGTGCGCCGCGCCGACACAACGAGGTTGCCGTACCTATGCGCCACGCTGAAGGAGCCCGCGGTGAGTGCTGACCCGACGCAGGTGCTCGCCTTCGAGACCGACTGCCACATCTTCGACGGCTGTGGCTTCCCGGCTCCCGGCCTGCACTCGTTCCTGTTCGAGCCCCTCTGGGGCGACGGGGACAGCAACTTGTACTTCAACAAGACGATGCTCCTGGCGCTGCTCGGCTCGCTTGTCGTCGTCGGCTTCTTCTGGGCCGCCTTCCGCAAGCCGAAGGTCGTCCCGGGCAAGCTGCAGATGGTCGCCGAGGCCGGCTACGACTTCATCCGCCGCGGTGTCGTCTACGAGACGATCGGCAAGAAGGAAGGCGAGAAGTACGTACCCCTGGTCGTCTCGCTGTTCTTCTTCATCTGGATGATGAACCTCTGGTCGATCATCCCGGTCGCCCAGTTCCCGGTCACGGCGATCATCGCCTACCCCGCGGTGCTCGCCGGGATCGTCTACATCGTCTGGGTGTCCCTGACGTTCAAGCGCCACGGATTCGTCGGAGCGTTCAAGAACTTCAGCGGCTACGACAAGTCGCTGGGCCCGGTTCTCCCGCTGGCCATGTTCATCGAGCTCCTCTCGAACCTGATCGTCCGGCCGTTCACGCACGCGGTGCGACTGTTCGCGAACATGTTCGCGGGCCACACGCTGCTGCTGCTGTTCACGATCGCCTCCTGGTACCTGCTCAACGGCTTCGGGATCGTCTACTCGGGCGTCTCGTTCATCATGGTCATCGTGATGACGGCCTTCGAGCTGTTCATCCAGGCTCTGCAGGCGTACGTGTTCGTGCTGCTGACCTGCACCTTCATCCAGGGCGCGCTGGCCGAGCACCACTGAGCGCCCGTCCTCTCGACCCCGCAGTCGTCCGGTGGCCAACCCCCACCGGTCCGTAAAGAAAAGGAAGAACTGGCATGTCCCAGACCCTTGCCGCTGTCTCCGGCTCGCTCGGCTCGATCGGTTACGGCCTCGCGGCCATCGGCCCCGGCGTCGGCGTCGGCATCATCTTCGGTAACGGCACCCAGGCGCTCGCCCGTCAGCCTGAGGCCGCCGGTCTGATCCGCGCCAACCAGATCCTCGGCTTCGCCTTCTGTGAGGCGCTCGCCCTCATCGGTCTGGTCATGCCGTTCGTCTACGGCAAGTGATCTTCGGATCCACGACAGCCCACTAGACGAAAGGCACTGATATGAGCCAGCTGCTCATTCTGGCGGCCGAGGAAGCCGAAAACCCCCTCGTCCCGCCGATCCCCGAGCTTGTCATCGGCCTGATCGCCTTCGTCATCGTCTTCGGCTTCCTGGCGTGGAAGCTTCTCCCGAACATCAACAAGGTTCTGGAGCAGCGTCGCGAGGCCATCGAGGGCGGTATCGAAAAGGCCGAGGCCGCTCAGACCGAGGCCCAGAGCGTTCTTGAGCAGTACAAGGCTCAGCTCGCCGAGGCCCGTCACGAGGCCGCGCGCCTGCGCCAGGAGGCACAGGAGCAGGGCGCCACGCTCATCACCGAGATGCGCGCGGAAGGCCAGCGGCAGCGCGAGGAAATCGTCGCCGCCGGTCACACGCAGATCGAGGCCGACCGCAAGGCCGCCGCTCAGGCGCTGCGTCAGGACGTCGGCCACCTGGCCACCGACCTGGCCGGCAAGCTCGTCGGCGAGTCCCTCGAGGACCACGCCCGGCAGAGCCGCGTCATCGACCGTTTCCTCTCCGAGCTTGAGGAGAAGGCCGAGGCGGCTCGATGACAGCGCACGGAGCGAGCCGCGAGGCAACCGCAGCCGCACGTGAGCGTCTCGACGCGCTGACGGACTCGACGTCCGTGGACGCGGCCCAGCTCGCCGACGAGCTGGCCGCGGTCACCGCGCTGCTCCACCGCGAGGTGTCGCTGCGTCGGGTCCTCACCGACCCGGCGCAGCCCGGCGAGGCCAAGGCCGAGCTGGTCCAGCGCCTGATCGGCGCCCAGGTGGGCGGCACCACCGCCGACCTGGTGTCCGGCCTGGTGCGTTCCCGCTGGTCGCAGCCCCGCGACCTGGTGGACGCCCTCGAGGAGCTCACCGCCACAGCCGACCTCACGGCGGCACAGCGGACGGGTGCGCTCGACAACGTCGAGGACGAACTGTTCCGCTTCGGCCGGATCGTCGCCTCGAGCACCGAGCTGCGCGCCGCGCTGACCGACCGGGCCGCCTCCAAGGCGGCCAAGAGCGAGCTGCTGCACAGCCTGCTCGGCGGCCGGGCCGACGTGACGACCGAGCGTCTGGTGACGCGCCTTGTGACCGCGCCTCGCGGACGTAGCCTGGAAGCGGGACTCGAGTCCCTGTCCAGGCTCGCCGCCGAGCGCCGCAACCGCATGGTCGCCGTGGTCACCTCGGCGGTGCCGCTGAGTGACGGACAGAAGCAGCGCCTCGGCGCCGCTCTGGCGAAGCTCTACGGCCGCCCGATGCACCTCAACCTCGACGTGGACCCCGATGTCCTCGGCGGGATCCGGGTGCAGGTCGGCGACGAGGTCATCAACGGTTCCATCGCGGACCGTCTCGAGGACGCCGCCCGCCGCATGGCGAGCTAGCAATCCCATAAGCAGTACGCAATTACGGCCCATGTTGGGCCGTGCAGAGGATTCACCTCTTACAGGGGGGAGTCCCCATCCCCCCAAGTGAAACTTCGGGCCCAACAAGGAGAGCAGGGAACCCAGATGGCGGAGCTCACGATCCGGCCGGAGGAGATCCGGGACGCGCTGGAGAACTTTGTCCAGTCGTACCAGCCGGACGCGGCCTCGCGCGAGGAGGTCGGTACGGTCACCGTCGCCGGCGACGGTATCGCCAAGATCGAGGGTCTGCCCTCGGCCATGGCCAACGAGCTGCTGAAGTTCGAGGACGGAACCCTCGGCCTCGCGCTGAACCTGGAAGAGCGCGAGATCGGTGCGGTCGTCCTCGGCGAGTTCAGCGGTATCGAAGAGGGCCAGCCGGTGCAGCGCACCGGTGAGGTGCTGTCCGTCGCGGTGGGCGAGGGCTACCTCGGCCGCGTCGTCGACCCGCTCGGCAACCCGATCGACGGCCTCGGCGAGATCGAGACGTCCGGTCGCCGCGCCCTCGAGCTGCAGGCCCCGGGCGTCATGATCCGCAAGTCGGTGCACGAGCCGATGGAGACGGGCTACAAGGCCGTCGACGCGATGACCCCGATCGGCCGTGGCCAGCGTCAGCTGGTCATCGGCGACCGCCAGACCGGCAAGACCGCGCTGGCCGTCGACACGATCATCAACCAGCGCGACAACTGGCGCTCGGGCGACACCAAGAAGCAGGTCCGCTGCATCTACGTCGCCATCGGTCAGAAGGGTTCGACCATCGCCTCCGTGCGTGGCGCCCTCGAAGAGGCCGGCGCGCTGGAGTACACGACCATCGTCGCCGCCCCGGCGTCCGACCCGGCCGGCTTCAAGTACCTGGCGCCGTACACCGGTTCGGCCATCGGCCAGCAGTGGATGTACGAGGGCAAGCACGTCCTCATCATCTTCGACGACCTCTCGAAGCAGGCCGACGCCTACCGCGCCGTGTCCCTGCTGCTCCGCCGTCCGCCGGGGCGCGAGGCCTACCCCGGTGACGTCTTCTACCTGCACTCCCGTCTGCTGGAGCGCTGTGCGAAGCTCTCCGACGAGTTGGGCGCCGGTTCGATGACGGGTCTGCCGATCGTCGAGACCAAGGCGAACGACGTGTCGGCGTTCATCCCGACCAACGTCATCTCCATCACCGACGGTCAGTGCTTCCTGGAGTCCGACCTGTTCAACGCCGGTCAGCGTCCGGCCCTGAACGTCGGTATCTCGGTCTCCCGCGTCGGTGGCTCCGCCCAGCACAAGGCGATGAAGCAGGTCTCCGGCCGACTCCGTCTGGACCTCGCCCAGTACCGTGAGCTGGAGGCGTTCGCCGCCTTCGGTTCCGACCTGGACGCCGCGTCGAAGGCGCAGCTGGAGCGCGGTCAGCGCCTGGTCGAGCTGCTCAAGCAGGCTCAGTACCAGCCGATGCCGACCGCGGACCAGGTCGTCTCCGTCTGGGCCGCCACCACCGGCAAGATGGACGAGGTACCGGTCGCCGACATTCGCCGCTTCGAGACGGAGCTCCTGGAGCACCTGCACCGCAAGGAGCAGGGCCTCATGACCTCCATCAAGGAGGGCGGCAAGATGTCGGACGACACCCTCACCGCCATCGCGGACGCCATCGTCGACTTCAAGAAGCAGTTCGAGACCTCGGACGGGAAGCTTCTCGGCGAGGACTCTCCGGCCGCTGCCAAGTGACGTAAGGAAGGGACCTGACTCATGGGAGCCCAGCTCCGGGTCTACAAGCGTCGCATCCGATCCGTCACCGCGACCAAGAAGATCACCAAGGCGATGGAGATGATCGCCGCCTCGCGCGTCGTCAAGGCGCAGCGCAAGGTGGCGGCCTCCGCGCCGTACGCGACCGAGCTCACCCGCGCGGTCACGGCGGTCGGCACCGGCTCGAACACCAAGCACCCGCTGACCACGGAGGCGGAGACGGCGACCCGTGCCGCGGTGCTGCTCCTCACGAGCGACCGCGGACTGGCCGGCGCCTTCAACTCCAACGCCATCAAGGCGGCGGAGCTGCTGACCGCCCGTCTTGAGGCCGAGGGCAAGGAGGTCGACACGTACATCGTCGGCCGCCGCGGTCTGGCCCACTACAACTTCCGCGAGCGCAAGGTCGTGGAGTCGTGGTCGGGCTTCACCGACGAGCCCACGTACGCGGACGCGAAGAAGGTGGCGGGTCCGCTCATCGAGGCCATCGAGAAGGAGACGGCGGACGGCGGCGTGGACGAACTCCACATCGTCTACACCGAGTTCGTCTCGATGATGACGCAGACGGCCATTGACGGCCGGCTGCTGCCGCTTCGCCTCGAAGAGGTCGCGGAGGAGGCGCCCAAGGGCGAGATCCTTCCGTTGTTCGAGTTCGAGCCGTCGGCGGAGGACGTCCTTGACGCCCTTCTGCCGCGCTACGTCGAGAGCCGTATCTACAACGCGCTGCTCCAGTCGGCTGCCTCCAAGCACGCCGCCACGCGCCGCGCGATGAAGTCGGCGACCGACAACGCGGGAGACCTGATCACCTCGCTCTCCCGTCTTGCCAATGCGGCCCGCCAGGCCGAAATCACCCAGGAAATCAGCGAGATCGTCGGCGGCTCCGCAGCCCTTGCCGACGCGACCGCGGGGAGTGACAAGTAATGACGACGACTTCTGAGACGGCCGTTGCCACGGGCCGCGTCGCCCGGGTCATCGGCCCGGTCGTCGACGTGGAGTTCCCCGTCGACGCGATGCCGGAGATCTACAACGCCCTTCACGTCGAGGTGGCCGACCCGGCCAACGCCGGCGAGCTGAAGACGCTGACCCTGGAAGTCGCCCAGCACCTGGGTGACGGCCTGGTCCGCACGATCTCGATGCAGCCCACCGACGGTCTGGTCCGCCAGGCCGCGGTCACCGACACCGGAGCCGGCATCACGGTTCCCGTCGGTGACTTCACCAAGGGCAAGGTGTTCAACACCCTCGGTGAGGTGCTGAACAGCGACGAGAAGTACTCGGGCGAGCGCTGGTCCATCCACCGCAAGGCCCCGCGCTTCGACGAGCTCGAGTCGAAGACCGAGATGTTCGAGACCGGCGTCAAGGTCATCGACCTCCTCACCCCGTACGTCAAGGGTGGAAAGATCGGTCTGTTCGGTGGTGCCGGTGTCGGCAAGACAGTGCTCATCCAGGAGATGATCTACCGCGTCGCCAACAACCACGACGGTGTCTCCGTGTTCGCCGGTGTCGGCGAGCGCACGCGTGAGGGCAACGACCTCATCGCGGAGATGGCGGAGTCGGGCGTCATCGACAAGACCGCCCTTGTCTTCGGCCAGATGGACGAGCCCCCGGGCACCCGTCTGCGCGTGGCCCTCGCGGGTCTGACCATGGCGGAGTACTTCCGCGATGTGCAGAAGCAGGACGTGCTGTTCTTCATCGACAACATCTTCCGCTTCACGCAGGCCGGTTCCGAGGTCTCGACCCTGCTCGGCCGTATGCCTTCCGCGGTGGGCTACCAGCCGAACCTGGCCGACGAGATGGGTCTCCTCCAGGAGCGCATCACCTCGACCCGTGGTCACTCGATCACCTCGATGCAGGCGATCTACGTCCCCGCGGACGACCTGACCGACCCGGCCCCGGCCACCACGTTCGCCCACCTCGACGCGACGACGGTTCTCTCCCGTCCGATCTCCGAGAAGGGCATCTACCCGGCCGTGGACCCGCTGGACTCCACGTCCCGCATCCTGGACCCCCGCTACATCGCGGCGGACCACTACGCGGCCGCGATGCGCGTCAAGTCGGTTCTTCAGAAGTACAAGGACCTTCAGGACATCATCGCGATCCTCGGTATCGACGAGCTGGGCGAGGAGGACAAGCTCACCGTCCACCGTGCCCGTCGCGTGGAGCGCTTCCTGTCCCAGAACACCCACGTCGCCAAGCAGTTCACCGGCGTCGACGGGTCGGACGTCCCGCTGGACGAGTCGATCGTGGCCTTCAACGCGATCATCGACGGCGAGTACGACCACTTCCCGGAGCAGGCGTTCTTCCTGTGCGGTGGCATTGAGGACCTCAAGGCCAACGCCAAGGAGCTCGGCGTCTCCTGAACCTCGTGTTCTGAGTGAGGGGGGCGGGGCCGCGCCTCACGGGGTGCGGTCCGTCCCCCCTCCGTACGCCTACTAGACTTTGACCCAACACCCGGCAGCAACGCCGGGTGGTGACCCGAGGAGCCCACCTTGGCTGCTGAGCTGCACGTCGAGCTCGTCGCCGCGGACCGTAGTGTCTGGTCCGGCGAGGCCACCCTGGTCGTCGCGCGTACCACGTCCGGCGACATCGGCGTCATGCCCGGTCACCAGCCGCTGCTCGGTGTGCTGGAGTCGGGCCCGGTGACCATCCGTACGAGTGATGGTGGAACGGTCATCGCCGCGGTGCACGGCGGTTTCATCTCATTCGCTGACAACAAGCTGTCGCTGCTGGCCGAGATCGCCGAGCTGTCGGACGAGATCGATGTCCAGCGTGCGGAGCGGGCGCTCGAGCGCGCGAAGTCGGACGCGGACGCGTCCGCCGAGCGCCGCGCGGACGTCCGTCTGCGTGCGGTGTCGACGCGCTGACCGTCGGTGCGACCCCAGGCCTTTAGGCGCTGGGGGCGCACTGTGTGAAGCTTTGCCTCAGCCGCGGCTGGGACCGGATCACTCCGGCCCTGGCCGCGGCTGAGGCAAATCCGGAAGTTTTTCCTTTTCCGTTACCTAGGAGACGAGGAGGTCGGTGTCGATGGTCCTCGCTCTGACTGTGTGCGGATTGGTAGTGGCGCTCGTGGTGGTGGGGCTGTTCGTCTTCGGCCTCCGCCGCCGGCTGATCCAGCGCTCCGGCGGAACGTTCGACTGCAGTCTGCGCTGGGACGTCCCCGAGAAGGGCGACCTCAGCGGCAAGGGCTGGAGCTACGGCGTGGCCCGCTACAACGGCGACCGCATCGAGTGGTACCGCGTCTTCTCCTACGCCCCTCGCCCGCGCCGCGTCCTGGAACGCTCGGCGATCGAGGTGGCGGGCCGGCGTGCCGCCGAGGGCGAGGAGGAGCTCGCGCTGCTCTCCGACGCGATCATCCTCGCCTGTCTCCATCGCGGGACGCGCCTCGAACTGGCGATGAGCGAGGACGCGCTGACCGGATTCCTCGCCTGGCTGGAGGCGGCTCCGCCCGGCCAGCGGGTGAACGTCGCCTGACCCACCCCGGCCGTCGGCGCCGGGTGAGCCGAAAGGAACGCCGCGGACAGACCCGGAGGTCTGCCCGCGGCGGTTGTTCGCGATGGTGCGGGGTCAGTTCAGGCCGCTGTTGATGGCGCCGACGAGTTCACCGTTGCTGGTGTCTCCGCTGAACTCCCAGAAGAACGCGCCGCCGAGACCCTGGGTCTTGGCCCACGCCATCTTCGTTCCGATGGTGGTCGGGGTGTCGTAGGACCACCAGTTGCTTCCGCAGTGGGCGTACGCCGTGCCGGCGATGGTGCCGGTGACGGGGCAGGACGTCTTGAGGACCTTGTAGTCCTCGTTGCCCGGCTCGTACGTTCCCGGCGCGGGACCGGTGGCGGTGCCGCCCGGGGCGTCCTGGGTGACACCGGTCCAGCCGCGCCCGTAGAAGCCGATGCCGATCAGCAGCTTCTTGGCCGGGACGCCCTTGGACTTGAACTTGGCGATCGCGTCGGCCGTGGTGAACCCGGCCTGCGGGATGCCGCTGTACGAGGTGAGCGGGGAGTGCGGGGCGGTCGGGCCGTCCGCGTCGAACGCGCCGAAGAAGTCGTACGTCATCACGTTGTACCAGTCGACGTACTGTGCGGCGCCCGCGTAGTCGGCGGCGTCGACCTTTCCGCCCGAGGTGCCGTCGGCCGTGGTGGCGGCGGTGACCAGGTTGCTCGTGCCGAACTTGGCGCGCAGGGCCTGCATGAGGTTCTTGTAGGCCGCGGCACCGCTGGTGTCACAGGTCAGACCACACGCGTTCGGGTACTCCCAGTCGATGTCGATGCCGTCGAAGACATCGGCCCAGCGCGGGTCCTCGACCAGGTCGTAGCAGGACTGCGCGAAGGCCGCCGGGTTCTTGGCCGCCTCGCCGAAGCCGCCGGACCAGGTCCAGCCGCCGAAGGACCACAGCACCTTGATGTTCGGGTACTTGGCCTTCAGCTCACGCAGCTGGTTGAAGTTGCCGCGCAGCGGCTGGTCCCACGTGTCGGCGACGCCGCTGACCGACTGGTCGGCGGTGAAGGCCTTGTCGTAGTCGGCGTAGGAGTCGCCGATCGCGCACTTGCCGCCGGTGACGTTGCCGAAGGCGTAGTTGATGTGCGTGATCTTCGCGGCCGAGCCGGACGTCACCAGGTTCTTGACGTTGTAGTTGCGGCCGTAGATGCCCCACTCGGTGAAGTAGCCGAGCTTGACGGCGTTGCCGGTGGGCGGCGGGTTGGTGCCTCCACCGGTGGTGTGCACGGAGACCGCGCCGCTGACCGGACCGGTCTGGTCGGCGGTGTCACGGGCCTGGACCGTGTACGAGTAGTCGGTGCCGGCGGTCAGACCGGTGTCCGTGTACGAGGTCGTCGTCACGGTCGCGACCTTGGTGCCGCCGCGCAGGACGTCGTAGTTCTTGACGCCCTTGTCGTCGGTGGCCGCGCTCCAGGAGAGCTTCACCGAGGTGTCGGTGATGGAGGAGGCGCTGGGGGTGCCGGGCGCGGAGGGCGCGCTGTCACCGGGGACCGTGGGGCCGCCGTCGCAACTGCCGCCGTTCAGGGTGCAGTTGCTGGGGGAGCCGGAGCCCGCGCCGTTGAAGCCGAAGGACACGGAGGCGCCCGCGGCGAGACTGCCGTTCCAGGACTTGTTCTTGGCGGTCCAGTGGGTGCCGGAGTTGGTGACGTCCGCGTCCCAGGCCGAGGTGACGGAGGTTCCGGAGGGGAAGTCCCACTCGATCGTCCACGAACTGATGGCGGTGGAACCGGTGTTCTTGACGGTCCACTTGCCTTCGAAGCCGGTGCCCCAGTCCTGGGTCTTGGCGTAAGTGGCGGTGGCGGTGGTGGCGGCCTGGGCGGGGCCGGCGAGGCCGACCAGGGCGGCGAGGGGGAGGAGCAGGGTGGTGAGCCCCGCCACGGTTCTATGTCTGGCTCTCTGCCGGAAGCGCATGACGCCTCTCCTCTTTCGTCTGTTGCCTCGGGGGTGTGTCGCAGGGGGTGGGGGACCGCGACCGTGCTCGGCCCGTGGGGGGCGTGCGCGCGCTCGCGCTCCGGCCGGCGACGCGTCCCTTCGGCTGGGGGTGTCGTGGGCATGTCTAAGCGCAGTGGGGCGAGAATAGAAAGGTCTGGACCACGGGTCAATAGGTCTGGACCAGTGCATCCAGTTCGGTTCAGATTCCCAACTCCTGCGCGAGCACGGCCGCTTGGACCCGGTTGCGCAGTTCCAGCTTGCCCAGCAGACGGCTGACGTGCGTCTTCACCGTCGCCTCCGCCATCGTGAGCCGGGTCGCGATCTCCGCGTTCGACAGCCCTTCACCCAGACAGGAAAGAACCTCGCGCTCGCGCCGGGTCAGCGCGTCCAGGACGGCCGGATCGGCGGTCGGCTCCCGTACGGGCTTCGCCGCGAACTCGGCGATCAGCCGGCGCGTGACGGCCGGCGCGATCAGACCCTCCCCGCGCGCCACCGTCCGTACCGCCTCCAGCAGATCCCGCGCGTCGGTGTTCTTCAGCAGGAAGCCGGACGCGCCCGCGCGCAGCGCCCCGAAGACGTACTCGTCGAGATCGAAGGTGGTCAGCACGAGGACGTCGGCGAGCCGCTCGGCGACCACCTGCCGGGTGGCGGACACCCCGTCCAGACGCGGCATCTGCACATCCATCAGGACGAGATCCGGCCGCAGTTCGCGAGCGAGGGCCACCGCCCGCTCCCCGTCCGCGGCCTCACCGACCACCTCGATGTCGGGCGCGCTGCGCAGGATGAGGACGAGTCCGGCGCGTACCGCCGACTGGTCCTCGGCGACGAGGACACGGATCATGCTTCTTCTCCTCGGGTGACGGGTTCTCCCCGGGTGAGGGGCAGAGTGGCGCGCACGGTCCAGGTCCGGCCCGCGGGGGAGTCCCCGGGGCCCGCCTCGAAGGCGCCCCCGAGGAGCGCGGCCCGCTCCCGCATCCCGACGAGACCGGCCCCCGAGCCGGGGGCGCGCGGACCGTCCCGGTCGCCGTACGGACTGGTGATCCGCGCGGTGAGCGCGCCGTCCGCCCGGGTGAGCGCGACGGTCACCCGCCCCGGCGCGGCGTGCTTGAGGGCGTTGGTCAGGGACTCCTGGACGATCCGGTACGCGGCGAGCTCGACCGGGGCCGGCAGCCGCTCCCCGTGCGCCGCCTCCAGTGTCACGTCGAGCCCGTTGGTGCGGGCGCCCGCGAGCAGCGCTTCGAGACCGTCGAGCGTGGGCGCCGCCGCGGGTTCCCGGTCGCCGCTGTCGTCCCGCAGGATGCCGATCAGCCGCCGCATCTCGGCGAGACCCTCGACGCTGTTCTCCCGGATGACGGTGAGGGCGTCCCGCGAGGTCCTCGGGTCGTCGAGCGAGAGCGCGGCCGTGGAGTGGATGGCGATCGCCGAGAGATGGTTGGCGACCATGTCGTGCAGCTCCCGTGCCATCCGGGCGCGTTCGGCCGTGACGGCCTGGACCCGGTCGACCTCGGCGAGCAGGGCGGTCTGTTCGGCGCGCAGCCGCTCGGCGTCGGCGGTGTCACGGTGGTTGCGGACGATCCAGCCGGTGGCGGCGGGGGTGAACGTCACCAGGCCGGTGAACGCCCCGATCAGCAGCCCCTCGGGTCTGTGCCAGGCGGCGACCGGCCACACCGTGGCGATCACCGTGACCAGCCCGGTGATCCACGGGATGCGCCGGGCCGCGCCGGACGATCCGTACAGCACGGCCGCGTACACCAGGTCCGTGAACATCACGACGGTGGCGAGGTTGCCCCGAGTCAGCAGGTCCGCGACCAGGGCCAGGGTGCCGGTGAGCAGGGCGGTGCGCGGCCGGGAACGGCGCAACAGCTCGCAGCCGGACATCACGGCCAGCGGGACGAGGACCGCCCAGCCCTGGTCGACGCGCGCGATGGCGTCGTCCGCGGTGCGGCTGTACAGGCCGACGCCCCACAGACAGAGTCCGCCGAGCAGCCCGCCCACGGCGATGCGGACGTCGTCGCGGTGCGGGCGGGGGAGTCGCGGGGCCATGGACCCATCCAACACGGCGGGCGGCGCCGGGGCCTCGCCGTCGCGGGTGACCTGCCACTGCATCGAAAGTCGCAGTCCGGCCTCGTCATCGCCGACGACGTATCGGGCGGCCACGCCCGCGAACCTGGAACGGTGAGCGAGAGGAGCGAACCGTGGTCGTCGGACTGGTCATCGCCTGCGAGGCGGGCTTCTGGGTGCTGCTGGCGGCGGGGCTCGCCGTCCGCTACCTGCTGGGGTGGCGCCGCACGAGTGCGGCCCTGCTGCTGTGCGAGCCCGTCCTCGAACTGGTCCTTTTCGTGGTGACGGCGGTCGATCTCGGGAACGGCACCGAACCGGGCTGGGAACACGGCCTGGCGGCCCTCTACATCGGCTTCACCGTCGCCTACGGCCCGTACACGATCCGCCGTCTCGACGGGTACGCCGCCCACCGTCTCGCCGACGGCCCGCGGCCGCCGGGGCCGCCCCGCCACGGCATGGCGCGCGCCGCCCACGAGGGCCGGCTCTGGCTGCGCACGGTGCTCGCGGCCGCCGTCGCCTGCGCCCTGCTGGAGGGCGCCGTCCGGTATGTCGGCGACGGCGCCACGGAGTCGCTGCGCGGCTGCCAGTGGACGGCCCTGCGCGCTGCCGCGATCCACGGGGTGGTCGCCCTGACGTATCTGCTGTGGCCGAAGAAGGCGCCGGCGGGCGACCGTGAGCGGGCGCGCCCGCTCACCAGGAGCTGAGGGCCGGAGCCTTGTGCCCACGAGGAGCCGGGCGCCCGCGCCTTTCGCTCCCTGGGCGCCGGCCGCCCGTCTCTGCGGTGCTAGCGCTCCCCGCCCGGCACCCACAGCACGTCGCCCACGTCCTTGTTCGCCGTGCGCGCCAGGATGAACAGAAGGTCGGAGAGCCGGTTGAGGTAGGTGGCGGTGAGCGGGTTCATCGCCTCGCCGTGGACCTCCAGCGCCGCCCAGGTGGAGCGCTCGGCCCGGCGCACGACCGTGCACGCCTGGTGGAGGAGGGCCGCGCCGGTGGTGCCGCCGGGCAGGATGAAGGAGCGGAGCTTCTCCAGCCGCTCGTTGAAGAGGTCGCAGTCCGCCTCGAGCTTGTCGATGTAGAACTGCTCCACCCGCAGTGGCGGGTACTTCGGGTCCTCGACCACCGGAGTCGACAGGTCCGCGCCCACGTCGAACAGGTCGTTCTGGACGCGGGTGAGGACCTGGACGACCTCCGCCTCCAGGCCGCCCAGCGCGATCGCCGTGCCGATCACCGCGTTCGCCTCGTTGGCGTCGGCGTACGCCGAGATCCGCAGATCTGTCTTGGCGACCCTGCTCATGTCGCCGAGGGCGGTGGTGCCCTGGTCGCCGGTCCGGGTGTAGATGCGCGTCAGATTGACCATGGGGTCAGCCTAGTTAGGCCCCGGCCCGCCGGAAGACCCGTGTGCCCACCGTCACGGCGAGCCCGGCGAGGGAGAGGGCCACCAGGACGCCGTACAGCATGTGCGCGGTGGCGTACGAGCCGATGTAGGCGTCCCGCACCGCGTCCACCAGGTAGCGGAACGGCATGAGGTGCGAGAGGACGTCCAGCCAGCCGGGGGCCAGGGTCATCGGCAGCATCAGGCCGGACAGCAGCATGGACGGCATGGTCAGCGCGTTGAGTGCGGACATGGCTGAGGGACTCAGGGAACGGAAGAAGCGGCAGACCAGGCAGTACATCTCCGATGTCGCCACGGGGCTGTTCCTGGAGCGGGGCTTCGACGCGGTGACGGTCGCGGAGATCGCGGACGCCGCGAACGTCTCCGTGAACACCGTCTACAACTACTTCCCGGCCAAGGAGGACCTCTTCCTCGACCGCTCCATGGGCGTGGTCGACCGGCTGGCCCGCTGGGTGCGCGGCCGGGCGAAGGGCGAGTCGGCCGCGGCCGCCGTCCTGCGCGAACTGCGCGAGGAGGTCGAGGCGGTTTCTCCCCGACTCGGCCTGATGGTGGGTTATGCCCGCTTCATGCAGGTCATCCACGAGGCCCCCGCGCTCCGTTCGCGGCTGTGGGCGATCGGGCAGGACGCCCTCGTCAACCTGGAGGAGGCGCTGCGCGAGGAGACCGGCGCGCGGCCCGAGGACTCGCTGCCGGGCCTCGTCGCCGGTCAGGTCAACTGGGTGCACCAGACCGTCATGGCGGCCATCGGCCGCGAGATGATGGCCGGTCGAAATCCGGACGAAGTGTCACGAGAGATCCTCGTGCTCCTCGACGACATGGAGGACCTGATGAGCCGGAAGGTCCTCAACTACGCCGTACGGGCGGTCGAATGACCCGCGTCGGTGTGACGTCCGTCAGATGAGACGTGACGCGCATTACTTACCGGTCACACAGGCCCTCACGGGCGCTAGGGTCCGCCGAAAGAGCCAACTCAAGCACTGGATAAAGGGGAGTCGGAGTGGCACGGAAGCTCGCCGTCATCGGAGCCGGACTCATGGGGTCCGGTATTGCCCAGGTCTCCGCACAGGCGGGCTGGGACGTCGTCCTGCGCGATGTCACCGACGAGGCACTGAACCGTGGCCTCGACGGCATCAAGGCCTCGTACGACAAGTTCGTGAGCAAGGGCAAGCTGGACGCCGCGGACGCGGAGGCGGCGCTCGCGCGCATCACGGCGACCACCGATCTGGACGCGGCCGCCGACGTGGACATCGTCGTCGAGGCGGTCTTCGAGAAGCTCGAGATCAAGCACGAGATCTTCCAGGCCCTCGACAAGATCGTCCGCCCCGACACCGTGCTCGCCTCCAACACCTCCGCGATCCCGATCACCAAGATCGCGGCGGCCACCGAGCGCCCGGAGCGGGTCGTCGGCGTTCACTTCTTCTCGCCGGTGCCGATGATGCAGCTCGTCGAGCTGGTCCGCGGCTACAAGACGAGCGACGAAACGCTCGCCACCGCGCGGGAGTTCAGCGAGTCCGTCGGCAAGACCTGCATCGTCGTCAACCGTGACGTCGCCGGTTTCGTGACCACCCGTCTCATCTCGGCCCTCGTCGTCGAGGCGACGAAGCTGTACGAGTCGGGCGTGGCCACCGCCGAGGACATCGACCTCGCCTGCCGGCTGGGCTTCGGCCACGCCATGGGTCCCCTGGCCACGGCCGACCTCACGGGCGTCGACATCCTGCTGCACGCCACCGGCAACATCTACACCGAGACCCAGGACGAGAAGTTCGCGCCGCCGGAGCTGATGCGCCGGATGGTTGACGCCGGTGACATCGGGCGCAAGAGCGGGCAGGGCTTCTACAAGCACTGAATGATCACGCGGCGACCGGATTCCGGTCCGCATCCGCCACGGAAGCCGCACACGCCTCTCGGGTGTCACCCCATGAGGTGAATTCGGTATCGGTTCGCTTACAGACGGCAACCTCAGCGGCCCTCAGGCAGTCAGACCATGCACAACATGCAGACGCGAAGACGCGGAAACAGACACACGCGGAGTTACGAGACGCATTCTCGGGGAGCGCATATGTACATCAGGGGCGACCACGCCGAGCTGGTCGTCGGGGGCCGCCTCGACGTACGCAGCGCGGCGGACGCCCGTACGGTCCTGCACTCGGCCGTCGACGACGGAGCCGGCGACCTGGTGCTGGACCTGTCCGAGCTGGACTCCTGGGACGCCACCGGCCTCGGTGTCATCATGGGGGCCCACCGACGCGCCGGGCGGTGCGGCCGACGGCTCGTACTGCGCGGCGTACCACCACAGATGCAGCGTTTGCTGGTGGCCACCCGGCTGCACCGGATCCTGGCGATCGAGGGTGGTATCGGGGTCGAGTCCCTGCCCCGGGTGTGACCCGAGCGCGCGCCCCACTCGCTCCGCGTGTGCGACCGCGTACGCGCCCTGACCGGCGTACGAAGGGCACCACGTGCACAATCCTCACGAAGCTGTGACGGTTCGGACGGCGCGGTACCCCGCCTGTTCGTAGATACTGTGCGAAGGTTTAGGGTTCGGCTGCCCGCCGACCGAAACCCTACGAGCGGGCACCGGACCAGAAGCGACAGAGCGGTGTGCAGCAAGGCCGGGAGGGCATCGGCACACGACGCTTTTGGGGGGCTTGGAACATGGACCCGAACCACCGGGGATCCGACGAATACGGTCATGACGACGACGGCCAGGCGCCTCGTCCGCGCCCGCCGCGCGACCCACTGGCCGCCGACCTGAGCCAGCACAAGCCCGTGCTCGCCCGAACGGTCCAGCTCATCACGGGCGACTTCCTGCTCACGGTCAACCCCGTCGACGGCAGCGAGATGGAGAACTGCCCGCCGCACGAGCGACCGCAGCCGCCGGTCAAGCACGGCGCCGCCGAACGCGCCGAGCTGGCCCGCGCGGCCCGGCCGCCCGTTCCGCCCGGCCAGGCTCAGCCCCGGCTGCCGCTCCTGGAACGCCAGGAGGAGCGCGAGCGGCTCGTACGCCTTCTCGCGCGCGGGCGCTCGGTGCGGCTCACCGGCCCGTCCGGCTCGGGTCGGACCGTCCTGCTCGACGCCGTCGCCGACGACTGCGCGGACCTAGCCCCCGACGGTGTGATCCGTCTGTCCGGCTACCGGCGCACGGCGAGCGACCTGCTGTACGACCTCTTCACCGCCGTCTACGAGGCGTCGCTGTACCGCCCGGACCGCGACGACCTGCTCCGGCTCGTCCACGAGATCGGCGCCGTCGTCGTCCTCGACGACGCGGAGATCGGCGGCAGCGCCCTCGACGAGCTGCTCGACGCCACCCCCGAGTGCGCCTTCGTGATCGCCGCCACCCCCGACATCCCGGCCCCGTCCGCCGACGCGGGCCTCGAAGAGGTCTTCCTCGGCGGCCTCGACCGCAGCGGCGGTCTCGAACTGCTGGAGCGCGCCGTCGGGCGCGTCCTGACCGAGGAAGAGTCGAACTGGGCGGGCGACCTCTGGTTCGAGTCCGAGGGACTGCCCCTGCGCTTCATGCAGGCCGGAGCGCTGCTGCGGCAGCGCGACCGGCTGCAGGCCAGCGAGGAGGCATTCGACGAGTACGGCGTCTTCCGGGAGGCCCCGGTCGACGCGCCCTTCGAGGCCGGCGACGGCCACGACGTGCCGCTGCCCTCCCTCGCCGAAGGTGCCGCGCCCGCCGCGCTGCTCGCCTCCCGGCTGAGCGACTCGGCGCGCGCCACCCTGCGCTTCGCCGTCGCGCTCGGCGGCGAGGTGCCCCACCAGGCTCACCTGCCCGCGCTCGTGGGCGACACCCACGCCGACGCCGCACTCGCCGAACTGGCGGGCTGCGCGCTGGTCTCCCCGGTCGGCTCGCACTACCGGCTCGCCGCCGGAGTGCAGGCCCAGCTGGAGGCCTCCGGATACGCGGACACCCTCCAGGACCAGGCGCTCGCCGCCGCCCAGCACTTCACCTGGTGGGCCGGGCACCCGTCGGTGACCCCGGAGCGGGTCTGTGCCGAGGCCGACGCGCTGCTCGCCGCCCTGAACGTGCTCGTCCCGGTCACCACCGCCCCGCTGGACGAGCAGGACGAGACCGTCGCCGTCCAGCTGGCCCGCACGGCCGCGCCCGCCTTCGCCGCGGGACAGCACTGGAGCGCCTGGGAGCGCGCCCTGCGCTTCGGTGCCGAGGCCTCCCAGCTGTCCGGTGAGGTCGGGGAACAGGCCTACTTCCACCACGAGTTGGGGATCCTCGCGCTCTGCGGCGGCCAGCTGGACCGGTCCCGCACCGACCTGGAGGCGGCCATCGCGCTGCGTGGTGCCCTCGCCGACAAGCGCGGCACCACCGCCGGCCGCCGCGCCCTCGCGCTGGTCGCCGACCGCTCCGGAACCGTGCACATCGTCGGCGGGCGCACCCCGGCGGGCGAAGAGGTGCCCGACGCGCGCCACGAGGAGTCGATGTCGCCTCCCGGTGGTGTACCGGCCGCCTTCCCCCAGGCCGACCCGTCCGGCGACGGCGTGACGGTGCTCGCCGCCGGTCCCGGCACCCCCGGGACGAAGCGGCAGGGAGTCGCGAGGCGGCTGGTCACCGGCACCCGGCGCAATCTGGTGGCCGCGGGCGCGGGCGCGCTCCTGGTCGCCGTCCTGGGCACCGTGGTGACCCTCGGCGCGACCTCGGACCACAGCGACGACACCCCGTCCGAGAAGGTCGGCGTCAACCCGTCGGTCACCCAGGACGGCCAGGACGACAGCCTGGGCGCGGACAAGGCGAAGAAGGGCGACGACTCCTCCACCGGAGCCGTGGCCACGCCCACCGACCCGGGGCCCGACGGCACGTACGGCACCTCGGACGATCCGACGCCCCCTGCCACGGCCGGCCACGAGCCGTCCGCCGGCCCGAGCGGGACGCACACCTCGGGCAAGCCCTCGAAGTCGCCGTCCAAGTCGCCCTCGAAGTCGCCGACGACCAAGCCGTCGTCGTCCACCACGAAGCCGCCGAGCGGTTCGCCGTCCTCGTCCCCCACGAGGCCGCCGTCGGGCTCGCCGTCCGCGTCGCCGTCGGCCAGCACCTCGACGAGTCCGTCCACCTCGGACTCCGCGAGCGGCCCCGTGGCGAGCAGCGCGCCGGCGAGTGTGCCGGGGAACAGCGGGCCGGCGAGCAGCGACGTCGCCACCTCGCTCGGCGGCGCGGTGATCTGACCGTAAGAGAGCGGTGATCCGACCGCAGGAGACGACAGGAGAGGGCCGGGTCCGCCATCGGATCCGGCCCTCTCGTGTGTCGGTCGTACGTGGTGCGGGAGCAGGCCCGGCGGCTGTCGCGCGGACCGTGGAGCCCGCGGACCGTGGGGGCCGTGGGGCCGTGGGGCCGTCGTACGGGTCAGAACAACCGGAGCTTGTCGTCCTCGATGCCGCGCAGGGCGTCGTAGTCCAGGACCGCGCAGCCGATGCCGCGGTCGGTGGCGAGGACGCGGGCCTGCGGCTTGATCTCCTGGGCGGCGAAGATGCCGCGGACCGGCGCGAGGTGCGGATCGCGGTTCAACAGCTCCAGGTAGCGCGTGAGTTGCTCCACGCCGTCGATCTCGCCGCGTCGCTTGATCTCCACGGCGACGGTCCGGCCCTCGGCGTCCCGGCACAGGATGTCGACCGGGCCGATGGCCGTCATGTACTCACGGCGGATCAGGGAGTAGCCCTCGCCGAGCGTCTCGATGCGGTCGGCGAGCAGTTCCTGGAGGTGTGCTTCCACGCCGTCCTTGATCAGGCCGGGGTCCACGCCGAGTTCGTGCGAGGAGTCGTGGAGGATCTCCTCCATCGTGATGATGAGCTTCTCGCCCGCCTTGTTGATGACGGTCCAGGTGCCTTCGTCGTCGCCGGACCCCTCCTTCAGCGTGCAGGGCGGCGACATCCAGTTGAGGGGCTTGTAGGCCCGGTCGTCCGCGTGGATCGAGACGCTCCCGTCCGCCTTCACGAGGATGAGGCGGGGGGCTGACGGGAGATGGGCGGTGAGCCGGCCCGCGTAGTCCACGGAACAGCGGGCAATGACGAGACGCATGGTCGGCAACGCTACTCGACCGGCGGTGGTGCACGCGATTCTCCCGCCCGACCCGGTGGCCCCACCCGACGGAGAAGCCACGGTTCGCCCCTTTTGCGCTCTCGTCTCCCGTCTTGGTGCACGACCGGTGTTTTCGCGGGTCACCCCATTGATCCTGAAGGTTCCCTGTTCGGTCGTGGCTGATTGTCGGCCTACTCGGCGTTCGCTATGTGCGCATTCTCCTGGTGCCGTTACCTGGCGATGCTTACCGTATGAACGGGAGGTCGCGATGCGTGTACTCAGCGTGTTCGATATCGCGAATTCCCCATCCCTGTCCGGCAACCCCCGAGGTATGGGGGTGCGAGAGGAGAACCCATGTCGCTCGACGTCTCACCGGCCCTACTCCAACAGGCCGAGCGAGGCGAGGTCGATGAAGCTGATTTCGTCGACTGCGTCCGGACCTCCCTGCCCTACGCATGGGAGATGATCAGCTCCCTGGTGGCACAGCTGAAGGTGGACGGCGGCAACTTCGCCGACAACCAGACGCCCCCGCCGGACGAGCAGGCACGTGGCCAGCTGCTGCGTGCGCTCGCGAGTGACGCGATACGCGGCGCGCTGCAGCGGCACTTCGGAGTGCGGCTGGCCTTCCAGAACTGCCACCGGGTGGCGGTGTTCCCGCTGGACGACTCGGTGGACGACACACTGGCACGCTTCACCTCGGTCCGCAGTCAGCTGCTGAACCAGTCCCCGGAGTTCAGGGACTGCTGACGCACTGATGCCGCATTGCTTGCCGCTCCGTACGCGGGAGGTGCATTGGTACTGGGGCGGCAAGCTCCCCGCGTGTCCGGCCCGCTGGGCCGGACTTCGCACGGTCACCCGAGGTGGGGCAGTACGTCGGCCCCGAGCCGTCGTACGTTCTCCTCGGTCGCCGCCAGGTCGCCCGATCCCTCGACGAGCAGGGCGAAACGCGAGATGCCGGTCCGCTCCGAGGTCGCCGCGAGCCGGTCGGCGCACAGCCGCGGCGTGCCCACCGGGTGCAGCCCGCAGAGCAGTTCGGTGTACGCCACCGGGTCCCGCATCGAGCGGGGGCGGCCGTCGACCGTCACATGGGCGTCCAGGCCCTGCTTGAGCCAGCCCGGCATCGCCTTGACGAGTGTCTCGACGGCGTCGGTGCGGCGGTCCGCGATCTGGCAGACACCGGCGGAGACATGGGCGGCCGCGAGGATCTCGTCCGTCGGGCGGCCCGCGGCACGGGCGTGCTGCCGCCACAGCGCGACCATTTCGGCCTTCTCCTCGTCCCCGACGTGCATGCCGAGAAGCATGGGCAGCCCGCGCTCGGCGGCGAGCCGAACGCTCGCCGGTGAGGTGCACGCGACGACGACCTCGGGACCCGGAGCGCCGCTCAGCGCCTCCGACGGGCGCGGGACGACGGGGACTTCACGGAAGGAGAACCGCTCGGAGGCGCCGGCGACGGACGGCTCGCGCAGCCATTGCATCAGCAGATCGAGCGATTCCGGGAACCCTTGTTCGTATGCGGCGAGACCCGCGCCGAAGACCTCCAGATCGACCCAGGGCCCGCCGCGTCCGACGCCCAGCGAGAACCGTCCGCCGGACATCATGTGCAGCAGCGCGGCCTGCTCGCCGAGCGCCACGGGGTGGACGGTGGGCAGCACGCTGACCGCCGTGCCGACCCGGATCCGGCTGGTGCGGCCGAGCAGATACCCGGCGAGTGTGACGGCCGACGGGCATGTCCCGTACGGCACGAAGTGGTGCTCGGCCAGCCAGACGGTGTCGAGCCCGGCCTCCTCGGCGACCTCGGCCGACCGCGCCGCGCGGTGCAGGGCCTCCCCCTGGCCCTGTCCAGGGAACTGGGCGGCCAGTACAAAGCTTCCAACGTGCATCGAACTTCCTGCTTCCTCGGCTCCGACAAGGAGCTCCCCCGCACGGCATAACCGCGTGACACGTGCCGAAGACACGGCCTTGCGGAGAGATTTGCGGATTGTCTGGGAATTGGGCTGTCCGATGGGGGATCTGTGCGGGTTGGCGGAGTACGCGTACCCCTGTGCGCGCCGCGTAGGCTGGACGTGGCCCCTGCTCCCTGTATAGCTCCGTGAGGTGTCCCTTGTCCCCGCGTCGCAACCGTCCGAAGGACGCCGGCCCGTCCGGCAGGAACGGCGGGGAGGACCCGTCGGACCGTTACGGCGGCTGGCAGTCCACGGAGAGCTGGCAGGGCGAGGAGTGGAGCGTGCGCCATGTGGCGGGCGCGAGCGCGCAGGGCAAGACCTACCGCTGTCCCGGCTGCGACCAGTTGATCCCGTCCGGGGTTCCGCATGTGGTGGCCTGGCCGGAGCACTCGGGCGTCGACGAGCGGCGCCACTGGCACAAGGCCTGCTGGAACGCGAAGGACCGCCGCACCTCGCGGGTGCAGCGGTCCCGTAACGCGCCCAGGTTCTAGGCGACTTCGACTTCGACTTCGGCGTTCCCGGTGGCCCGGGCCGTCCGGCCGGTGGGCGCGGGCGTCACACGTCCCGGCGCTCCAGGAGTACGAAGGCACCGATGACCGCCGCCGCCGTCACCCCGGCGAGCAGACCGAGCTGCGCGCCGCCGTTGCCGTTCTCGGAGTCCAGCCGGAAGACATGGGCGAGGGCGTTCGGCGCGTTGTACTCCTGCATCTTCTCGCCGATCGTGCGCATGCTCTCGGACATCATCAGGAACGCGGGCATGATCGCGGGCACCAGCACGACGCCGAGCATCGTGGTGATCGCGCCGGCCGAGTGACGCAGCATCGAGCCCACCGCGAGCGCGAGCACGCCGAGCAGGGACACGTACAGCGCGCCCATCACGACGGTGCCGCCCCAGGCGATCTCGGAGGCGTCGCCGGCGGCGTCGCTGTGCATCCCCTCGGTGAACAGGCCGACGAGCCCGATCGCGAACGCCGAGACGCTGAACGCCACCGCGAAGAAGATGACCAGCTTCGCGGTGAGCACCCGGTGCCGCTGCGGCGAGGCCGTGAAGGTCGTACGGATCATGCCCGTGCCGTACTCGGAGGAGACCACCAGCACGCCCAGCGTGATGAGGCAGATCTGTCCGAGCATCAGTCCGAAGAACGCCGGGATCGTGTACGGCACGTCGCCGAAGTCCTCGTTCGTGGTCTGTGCGGCGACCAGGAAGCCGATGCCGACCACCAGGAGCAGGAAGGTGCCGAGCGTCCACATCGTGGAACGCACCGACTTGATCTTCGTCCACTCGGAGTTGAGCGCGTGTCCGAGGTGGGTGCGGGTGACGGGGATCGGCGAGGTGTACGAAGTGCCGGGCGGCGCCTGCCACTCGGGGGCAGCGGCGGCCTGCTGCGGCATCGGGGGCTGGGGCGTGCTCATCGGGCGTCCTCGGGCTTGGTCAGGTCGGCGGCGGCGGGGGCGGGCGCGGCGGCGGCCGCCGGGGGGCCCGCGGGGGCCTGGGGTGCCGCGTGGGCGTACGGGTTGGCGTCCGAGGCGCCGGGGGCGGCCGAAGCGCCGTACGGGCCCGGCAGGGCCGCGGGAGCGCCGTACGGACCGGCTTGCGGCTGGCCCTGCGGCATGGCGAAGGGCTGCCCGCCCTGCTGGGGCGGCGGCGGTGCGTACCAGCCCGGCTGGCCCTGGCCCGCCACCGGCGTCTGCGGCGGGGGCATGGCGCCCGGCGGCAGCTGCTGCTGGAGCCCGGCCTTCTGGTCGATGGTCGAGCGGTAGTCGACGGCGCCCTGCGTCATCCGCATGTACGCCTCCTCCAGCGAGGCCTGGTGCGGCGACAGCTCCCACAGGCGGACGTCGGCGGAGTGCGCGAGGTCGCTGATGCGGGCGAGCGGCAGCCCGGTGATGCGCAGCGCGCCGTCCTGCTCGGGCAGCACCTGGCCGCCCGCCTCGGTCAGCGCGGCGGTCAGCTTCTCGCGCTGCTGCGGCTCGGTGTCCGGCGTGCGCACCCGGGCGAAGTCGGCCGAGTTGTGCGAGATGAATTCCTTGATGCTCTGGTCGGCCAGCAGCTGGCCACGGCCGATCACGATGAGGTGGTCGGCGGTCAGCGCCATCTCGCTCATCAGGTGCGAGGAGACGAAGACCGTACGGCCCTCCGCCGCGAGGGACTTCATCAGGTTGCGCACCCAGAGGATGCCCTCGGGGTCGAGGCCGTTGACCGGCTCGTCGAAGAGCAGTACCTGGGGGTCGCCGAGGAGCGCGGCGGCGATGCCGAGGCGCTGGCCCATGCCGAGGGAGAAGCCCTTGGAGCGCTTTTTGGCCACGTCCTGGAGGCCCACGACGCCGAGCACCTCGTCCACGCGGCGGGCCGGGATGCCCGACAGCTGGGCCAGGCTCAGCAGGTGGTTGCGGGCATGCCGGCCACCGTGCACGGCCTTGGCGTCGAGGAGCGCGCCGACCTGGCGGGGCGCGTTCTGCAGCTTGCGGTACGGGAAGCCGCCGATCGTCACCCGCCCGGAGGTGGGATTGTCGAGTCCGAGGATCATGCGCATCGTCGTCGACTTGCCCGAGCCGTTGGGCCCGAGGAAGCCGGTGACGGCACCCGGCCGAACCTGGAAGGAAAGGTTGTACACGGCTGTCTTGGCGCCGTAGCGCTTCGTCAGGCCGACTGCCTCGATCATTCTCCGCACCCATCGAAAGGTTCAGGACGTCGGGGCGCACGCCCCCGTAAGGGTTAGGAGGATAGCCGGGCGCTGACGGTTCCACTCAAGAGAGGGTAAAACCGTGCCCGGTCGGCCGGGGAAAGATCCAGTAGGGGGCGACATTTCGCACGGGCGTCCTGTCAGGTACCCGTCGTTCCTGGTCGGGCCCGGAAGGGAAGGGGCGCCCGGCTGGTCCGCGGGAATCCTCAGGGCCGGTGCGGCAGGGAGCCGCCGAGCGGCGGCAGGTCGTCGTACAGGCGCAGTTCGGCCGACTCGTCGACGTACGGCAGGAAGTCGGTCTGCGGCAGCACCCAGCCCTCCTGGCCGAAGATCAGCGTTCCCTTCTCGCGCAGCGACCGGTCGGCCCCGGCGTCGCGCACCCAGGCCGCGGGGTCGGGCCCGAGGAGCTCGCGCAGCCGTGCGGAGGCGGCGAGCAGGGAGGCGAGCAGTTCGGACTGGTCGCCGCCGCCCTGGCGGGGCCGCCCGGTCTCCGGCTCCGCGAGCACGCCGTGCGCGCTGAAATAGATGTACGCGCCGCCGAGCCGTTCCCCGGAGGGCATCGTCATGGTGAACTCGTCGCCGGGGAGTATCGCCCGCCGGTAGTCCGGGAACTCGGTGTCGTCGACGGCCTTGAGCTGGGTCGAGTCCAGCCAGGTCACCACGAGCGTCGTCTCGGCGGTCCGGTCCACGTACGGCGTCCCGGCCACGTAGCCCGCCGGGCTGATGTGCCCCGAGCAGCCCACGGCGATCCCGCCCACCCGCACCGGAACCATCGGCACCGTCGCCGGGATGCCGAGCCGGGTCAGCTTGTGGGCGACCTGCCCGGGGGAGGCGTTCGAGCCGACCGCGATGACCGGGTGGCGCCGCCCGGTGCCGACCTGGCCCAGGTCGGCGAGGGCTTCGTCGAGTCGCTGCTGCTCCTGGCGCTCCTCCACGTACCACTCGCCGAGCCGCAGCGGCCGGACGTCGAGCTGGAGCAGCTCACCGCCGGTCAGCAGGGACGGCTCGGTGGTGGGCCGGCCGGGATAGGTGAGGGGCTTCTTCGCGGGCACGTCGTCCAGGCCCAGCGCCTCAAGGCTTCGGTCCTTCGTCGTCACGGTGACGCCCTTCGGGGGTGGTCGCGCGAATACGGGCACAGCCTTTCACGCGAGATGTACCCGGGGCGGGGCCCGGTCTCCCCCGGTCGAGCCGGGTTGGCCCGAACCGGTACCGGGAATCATGCTCTCCCCAGTGTACGAGTGGGGCCGAAGTCTGTTACGGGGGAAGTGAGTTGAACTCGATGTGGCGCGGGGCAGGGCGGGACGGAGGGCCTGGGCGGGGACGGGCGCATCCGCGCTATCGCACGTCCGTGCGCTGGTGGATGGCGGGACGCACGGTCCACGCGCTGCTCCTGATGGCGCTGGGCGCGCTGGCCGGACTCTCGGTGGTCGTGGCGACGGCGTGGACGCTGACGGAGCACTCGCCGCGTTCGATGGCGGAGCGGTTCTCGAACGAGGAGCGGCTCTTCGACCTCAGCCTGACTGTACTGCGGGCCTGTGTCGGCACGGACAATCTCGAACCCGAACCGGACAGCACCGCTCACCAGCTGCTCGCCACGCTCGCCTCCGTCACCGGCTCGCTGGTGCCCGCGGTGCTGCTGGGCATCGTACTGATCAAGATGTTCGCGCTGCGGCCCTTCGTCTGGCGGCGGCGGGCCAGCATCTCGCACGCCTGGACCGCCGACTTCCCTGGCTACTCGCGGCGGAACGCGGACAGCGACGACGCCATCATCGCCGTCCGCTTCTACAACCGCTTCGACAATCTGTCGGTCGTCGACCTGCGGGCCCGCGCACATCTGCGCTACCTGGAGCGCTCCCCGCACGACGGCAGCCTCGTCATCTACAAGCAGTGGCTGAAGGTCCTGGACGCGCAGGGCGAGCCGGCGGAGGAGCGGAGCTGGCTCGCGGTCGAGCGCGGGGCGCCCTTCACGGTGTGGATACCGGTCGAGGCGCCGGTGGCCGAACTGCCGTTCCGCCGGATCCAGGGCAAGGACCTGTCCGGCTCGCACGGCGTGAAGCTGCTCGTCCGGCTGACCGCGCGGACCGTCGGGCTCGGCACCGAGGTCGCCGACGAGCGCTGGTTCGACCTGGAGGCCGGGGACTTCGAGCTCGGCCGTTTCGTGCCGCTCCAGCCGGAGCTCGACAAGGACGTGTGGCGCTGGGAGGGCTGGTCCGACTTCGACGGACTGACCCCGCCCCGGCCGAACGGTGAAGAGCCCGGCTAGGCGTCCGGGCCACGGGCACCCGGCCGGAGACCTAGGCGTCCCTCTTCTTGAGCAGCGTGTAGCCGCCGATCAGGGCCAGCGCCACCCACAGCACCATGATGCCGAGGCCGCCCCAGGGCCCGTACGGGGTGTCGTCGAGGGGAGTCACCACCCGCAGGATTCTGCTGCCGGCCTGGTCCGGGAGGTAGCGGCCGACCTTCTTCGTCGCGGACACGGCGCCCAGGATGTTGGAGATCAGGAAGAAGAACGGCATCAGGATGCCCAGCGAGAGCATCGGACTGCGCAGCATCGCCGCGACGCCCATCGAGAAGACGGCGATGAGCGTCATGTAGAGCCCTCCGCCGATCACCGCGCGCAGGACACCCGGATCGCCGATCGAGGCCTTGTGCGTACCGAGCGCGGCCTGGCCCAGGAAGAACGTGATGAAGCTGGTGACCATGCCGACGGCGAGGGCGAGACCGGCCGCCACCGCGACCTTGCTGAAGAGGAACGTGCCACGCTGCGGGACCGCCGCGAGCGAGGTCCGGATCATGCCGGTGCTGTACTCGTTGCCGACCACCAGCACCCCGAAGACGATCATCGCGAGCTGGCCGAGGCTCATGCCCGCGAAGCTGATGAACGTCGGGTCGAAGGAGAGCTGGTCCCTCGTGCTCATCCTGTCCCACTCGTTCTTGGACAGGAGCGAGATGAGGATGCCCAGGGCGATCGTGACGACCGCCGCGAGGCTCAGTGTCCACACCGTGGACGACACGGACCGGATCTTGGTCCACTCGGACTTGAGGACCTGGGTGGCCGCCATCGTCAGCCCTTCTTCCAGTCGCCGCCCCATTGCGGGGCGGGCGGAGTGCCCGGCGGACCCGGAGCGCGCGGTGAACCCGGCGGACCTGGCGTGCCCGGCGGACCCGGCGTGTCGGAGTGCGCGTGGTACTCCACCGACTCCGCGGTCAGCTGCATGAACGCCTCCTCCAGCGAGGCCTGCTGGGGGCTCAGCTCATGCAGCACGATCTGGTGCCGCGCGGCCAGCTCACCGATGTGCTCCGGCTTTCCGTCGTCCACCTCGAGCGCGCCGCTGCCCGTCCGGACGACGGTGACCCCCGCGCCCTGCAGCACGTCGAGCAGCCGCTCGCGCTGCGGGGAACGGATACGGACGTACGAACGCGAGTTCTGCTGGATGAAGTCGGCCATCGAGGTGTCGGCGAGCAGCCGGCCCTGGCCGATGACGACGAGGTGGTCGGCGGTCAGCGCCATCTCGCTCATGAGGTGGGAGGAGACGAAGACCGTACGGCCCTGGGTCGCGAGGGACTTCATCAGATTGCGGATCCAGTGGATGCCCTCGGGGTCGAGGCCGTTGACCGGCTCGTCGAACATCAGGATCCGCGGGTCGCCGAGGAGCGCGCCCGCGATGCCGAGCCGCTGGCCCATGCCCAGCGAGAACCCCTTCGCCTTCTTCCTCGCGACCGCGGTGAGGCCGACCGTGTCGAGCACCTCGTGCACGCGCGCCTTGGGGATGCCGTTGCTCTGGGCTAGGCAGAGGAGATGGTTGAAGGCGCTGCGGCCGCCGTGCATGGCCTTGGCGTCCAGCAGGGCGCCGATGTACTTCAGGGGGTCCCTGAGATGGTCGTAGTGCTCTCCGTCGATCCGTACGTCGCCCGTGGTGGGACGGTCGAGCCCGAGCATCATCCGCATCGTCGTGGACTTCCCGGCGCCGTTGGGACCGAGGAAGCCGGTCACGATGCCCGGTCTGACGGCGAAGGTGAGGTTGTTGACCGCCACCTTCTCGCCGTACCGCTTGGTCAGCCCCTCGAGCTCGATCATGCGGCCACGCTAAGACGGCCCCCGGGGGCATGCCACTTGAGCGGGGAGACGGTCGGGAGGCTCGTCAGGGGGGCGCCGCACCGGCACGGAGGCACCCCTCGGCGGGGGAGGCGGTGGCGCCGGACGACACGGGCGGGCGCGCTCCGGGCGGCAGGACCTGACGGTACGACAAGGCCCGCACCCTCGGCAGAAGGAGCGGGCCCTGGTGTCGGACTGCGCGGTTACCGGGACTGCTGTGCCGGAACCCCACGCGAGATCGGCTCGTCCTCGGCCGGGCCGGTGGCGGCGGCCACCGCGGCGCCCGTGAGCGTCGCGAGCATCTCGCGGACGTTCGTGAGCTGCGCGTTGATCGAGTCGCGACGGTTGGTGAGGGCGGCCAGCTCGCGCTCGGATTCCGAGCGGATGCGGTCGGCCTTGGCGTTCGCGTCGGCCACGATGTCCTCGGCCTGCCGCTGAGCCGTCTCCACCGTCTGGCGGGCGCGGCGCTCGGCATCCGTACGCAGCTTCTCGGCCTCCAGGCGGAGCTGCTCCGCGCGGTGCTCGATCTCCGCGAGGCGCTTCTCGGCCTTGGCCTGGCGCGACGCCAGGTCACGCTCGGACTGCTCGCGGCGCTTGGCGAGGTTCGTCTCGAAGTCGGCGGCGGCCTGGGCGGCCTTGGCGCGGGTCTCCTCGAAGAGGGCGTCCGCCTCCTCGCGCTTGGACTGCGCGTCCTTCTGCGCCTCGGAGCGCAGCTGAGAGGAGTCGCTCTTGGCCTTCTCGACGATCCGGACGCCCTCGTCCTCCGCCTTGGACTTGCGGTCCGCAGCGAACGATTCTGCGTCGTTGCGCACCTGCTGGGCGGCCGACTCGGCGAGTTCGCGGTGCTGCTCGGACGCGCGACGGGCCTCCTCGCGCAGGTCCTTGGCCTCCTCCTCGGCGAGGCGGAGGATCTTCTCGACGCGCGCGCCGAGACCCGCGTACGACGGCTCGGCGTCGCTGACCTGGGCCTGGGCGTTCTGCGTCTCGAGATGGAGTTCTTCGATGCGCTTTTCGAGGGCTGTGATACGGGCCAGAGCGCTGTCACGGTCGGAGACGAGCTTCGAAATGCGTTCGTCCACCTGAGCGCGGTCGTATCCACGCCGCACAAGCTCGAAGCCGTAGGGGGAAGTGTCGCTCATGGGGTTCCTGTCGAATGAGACCGGTGAGGTGATAGGGGAATCCTAGGGGTCAATGCGGTGTGTCATCGAGCGGATACGTGTTTGATCTGGAGAATGACACTCCTTTTGGGTGGCTAGCTGTCGGATGGCTTGCCAGAGCCTGTGGCAAAGGTCCCTATTAAGCATGGAACCTGTGTATCTGGCTAGCTCTCCGACGCCTTGCCACCCGAACGGGTCGCACCCGCGGCGGCCCCCGCCTTCACCCCGCCGTCCTTGGTGCCCGGCGGGGCCTCGAACGACTCCAACGCTTCCAGGACGTCCTGGACACGGGAGATCTCGGCGTTGATGTCCTCGCGCCGGCGGACCAGCACCTCCAGATCGCGCTTGCCCTCCTCGACGGCGGCCTTCGCCTCCTGGATGGCCTCGGACCTGATCTTCTCGGCCTCGCCGATGACCGAGGACTTCTTCTGCTCGGCCTCCTTGAGGAGTCCTTCGGCCTTGCGCACGGCGGCGATACGGACCTTGCTCGCCTCGGAGTTCGCCTCCGACAGCAGGTCCTTGGCCTTCGCCTCGGCCTCGGCGAGCTGGTCCTCGGCGGCCTTGATGAGCGCGTCGCACCGGTCGCCCGCGTTCTTCATCGTCTCGGACGACTCACGGCGGGCCCGCTCGTGCAGATCCTCGATCTCCGAGGTGATGCGGTCCCGCAGCTCCTCGGCGCGCTCCCGGATCGCCGTGGCGTCCCGGCGTGCGCCGACCAGCAGCTCGTCCGCGTCCGTACGCGCCCGCTCCACGAGGGTGTTGCCCTCGACCGTCGCCTCCGACACGAGCCGCTCGGCCTCGCCCCGCGCCACCCCGACCATCGTGTCGGCCTGCGACTCGGCGTCCGCCGTCGTCTTCTGCGCGCTCTGCTGCGCCTCGGAGAGCAGCTTGTCCGCCTCGGACGCCGTCTCGGAGATGAGCGTGTCGACCTGCTCGGCCGCCTCGGAGCGCCGCTTGTTGGCCTCCTTGCGGGCCTCGTCCAGCGTGCGCTCGGCCTCGGTGCGCGCCGACGACGTCAGCCGCTCGGCCTCCTCCGCCGCCCGCGTCCTGGCGCGCTCGGCCTCGGTGCGGATCCGCTCGGCGTGCTGCTGCGCGGAACCGACCGTCTCGGCGGCCTCGGCACGCAGCCGCTCCGCGTCACCGGTCGCGTCCGAGATGAGCTGCTCGGCCTTGGCCACGGACTCGGTGCGTAGCCGCTCGGCCTCGGCCGCGGTCTCGGTCCCGAGCCGCTCGGCCTCCGCCGTCGCCTCCGTGATGAGGGTGTCCACCTGCGTGGCCGCGTCCGAACGGATCCGGTTCGCGTCCTCCCGGGCGTCCGCACGGGTGCGCGAGGCGTCCTGGTCGGCGTTCGCGATCGCGTCCGACGCCTCGGTGCGCACCCGCTGGGCGTGGTCGGCGGCCTCCGAACGCAGCCGCTCCGACTCCGCGATCGCCTCGGCGACCGTGCGCTCCGCGAGGGAACTCGCGGCCTCCGTCTCCACGGCCGCCTCCCGCCGCAGGCGCGCCGCGTCCTCGGACGCCCGCTCGCGCTCGGCGTACGCGTCGGCGCGGACCCGGTCCGCCTCTCCCTGCGCCTCGGTCCGCGTACGGTCCGCCACATGCTCGGCGGCCGAGCGCAGCCCGGTGATCTCCTCCTGCGCCTGCTCGTGCAGCCCCGCCACCGCGTCCCGCACCTGCTGCGCGGTCTGCTCGGCGTTGGAGACCATCTCGGTCGCGCGCCGGTCGGCCTCCTCGACCAGCCGTACGGCCTCGGTCTGGGCCTCCTCGACCCGCTTGCGCGCGGAGGCGAGAAGTTCCTCGCTCTGCTCGCGGGCCCGCTCACGCTCCTGGTCGGCCTCCTGGCGCGCCGAACCGAGGGTCTCCTCGGCCTCGCGGCGGCGCCGTGCGGCCTCCTCCTGGGCGGCGGCCAGTGTCTCGGCGCCCTCGGTCGCCAGACGCTCGGCCGCGGCCTGCGCCTCGCTGCGCACCCGGTCGGCGCTGTCCTGTGCCTCCGACTTCAGGCGCTCGGCCTCCGCCGCCGCCTCCGAACGCAGCCGTACGGCGATGGTCTCGCCCTCGGCGCGGGACGCCGCGGCGTCCGCCGCGGCCTCGTTGCGCAGCCGCTCGGCCTCGGCGTCGGCCTGCGCCCGGAGCGTACGGAGCCGCTCGGCGGCCTCCGAACGCAGCCGGTCGGTCTCCTCGGCGGCCTCGCGACGGATCCGCTCGGCCTCCGCGCGCGCGTCCGTCAGCGCAGCCTCGGCGGCGGTGAGACGCTCCTCGGCCTCCGTGTGCAGCCGGGCCAGTCCCTCGGCGGCCTCGGCCTGACGGGCCGCTATGGCCCGCTCGGTCTCCTCGCGCTGCCGCTCGGCGGCCCGCTCCGCGTCGGCCGCGATCGTCTCGGCCTGCTCGACGGCCTCCGCGCGGTGCCGCTCGGCCTCCGCGCGGGTCCGCTCCAGCGTCTCCTCGGCCTGCCTGCGCAGGGTCGTGGCGCGCTCGATGGCCTCGGTGCGGACCTTCTCGCTGTCCGCCGTGGCGGCCTGGCGCAGCTCGTCCGCGTCCGCCTTCGCCTTGGCGAGCAGCTCCTCGGCGGTCCGCGCCGCCTCCTCGATCTGCTGGACGGCCTCGCGCCGGGCCTCGGCACGGATGCGCTCGCCCTCGGCGACCGCGTCCGAGCGCAGCTGCTCGGCGTCACCGCGCAGCCGGCGCGCCTCCTCCTGGAGCTCGACCGTCTTGGCGCGGTACTCCTTGGTGTCGTCCTTCGCCGTGCCCTTGAGCTGCTCGGCGATGTCGTGCGCCTCGGCGCGCAGCCGGTCGGCCTCGGTCTCCGCCTCGGTGCGGATCCGCTCGGCCTCCTCGGACGCCGCCTTCGTGGTCCTCTTGGCCTCCTCGGACGCCCGGTTGAGCACGTCCTCGGCGGTACGGGCGGCCTTGGCGAGCTGGGAGGCGGTCTCCTCGGCGGTGAGGCTGCGCGCGCTGTCCTCGGCCTCCGCGACGATCGTCTCGGCCTTGCTGCGGGCGTCGGCGACGATCTGCTCGGCCTCGGACTTGGTGCTCTCGGCCTCCTTGGTGGCCTCGCTGACCAGCCGGGCGACCTGCTCCTTCGCCGTCCGCGTGCGCTGCTCGTTGACCGACTCGGCGCCGGCGAGCGTCTTGGCCGCGGCTTCCTTGGCCTCGCCCAGGACCTTGTCCGCCTCGGCCTGCGCCTCGCGCAGCGCCGTCTCGGCGGCGCTCATCCGCTGCTCGGCGGTCCGGCTCAGTTCGGTGGCCTGGCGTCGGGCGTTGTCCGACTCGCTGGCCGTGGAGCTGCGCAGCTGCTCGGCGTGGTCGGTGGCCTCCTGGGCCTGCGTCGACGCGGCGTTCAGCAGCCGCTCGGCGTCCGTGCGGGCCCGGCGCAGCAGCGCCTCGGCCTCCGTCCGGGCCGACTCGGCGTCGTTGGTGAGCCGCTGGCGTGCCTCGGCGGCGACCCGCTCGGCCTCCGCGCGGGCCGCGGCCAGCGCCTGCTCGGCCTCGGCACGCGACTCCTCCAGGAGACGGCGGGCCTGTGCCTCGGAGCGGGCGCGCAGCTGCTCCGCCCACGCCACGTTCTCGTTGACGTGCGACTCGACGGTCTGCCGGCGCTCGGCCAGCTCCTGGTCGAGCTGCTGGCGACGGGTGACCGCCTCCTGGTGCAGCTCCGCCTGGAGCCGGGCGGCCTGCTCGGCGTGCTCCTGGAGGATGCGCTGTGTCTGCGCCCGGGCCTGGCTGATCTCGCGCTCGGCGTCGGTGCGCAGCTGATCGGCCTGCATCTGGGCATTACGGAGCAGCTGCTCGGCCTGATAGCCGATGTCGGCCCCGTCGTAGGCAGGACGGGTCGCCAGACTGCGGCGCGCCTCATGCAGCTTGGCGCGCAGCACCTCGACCTGATAGCCGAGGTCCTCGGCGTGCTGGACGGCCTTCTCCCGCTCGGTCTTCAGCCGCTCCATCTCGGCCTCGAACCGAGAGAGGTGGTCGACGTCAGCCGCCGGCTCTCGCTCCTGGCGTTCGTAGCCCCGCACTGCGCGGTCCCATCCGTCCCCTGGTCGCAAGTAAATCCGAACGAGCACCGTCCATCCGCCGAACGGGGCCCCCGGGGAATGGTGTCAGATCAACGGCGGAGCACGGGCTGCTGCCCCGACGCTCGCCCCCCGAAACCTGGACCCCGGCCCTTGGTCCCGCTCGCCGGAAGGCGCCAGGACCACGGCCGTCCCCCGCGAAAGGTGACGGCCGCCCCCAACCCTACCGGCCCAGATATACGGAGGTCAGTGCTCAGGTGACTCAACCGCCGCCGAAGTGACCAGTTCTGTCAGTACTCCGTGGCAATCCTTGGGGTGGAGGAAGGTGATCCGGGACCCCATGGACCCGATCCGGGGCTCGTCGTAGAGCACTCGGACGCCCTTGTTCCGGATGTCCGCGGCGTCTCCGTCGACGTCCGCGGTGCCGAAGGCGATGTGGTGCACGCCCTCGCCGTTCTTGGCCAGCCACTTCCCGACGGCGGAGTCCTCGCGGGTGGGTTCGAGCAGCTGGAGGTAGGAGGCGCCGCCGTCGGACGTCTCGTTGATCTTGAGCATGGCCTCCCGGACACCCTGCTCCTCGTTGACCTCGGAGTGGAAGACTTCGAAGCCGTACGTCGCACGGTAGAACTCAACAGTCTTGTCGAGGTCGAAACAGGCGATCCCGATGTGGTCGATTCGCGTCAGCATTTAGTCAGTGCAGCGCTCCCGGCGTGGTTACGCAACGTGCGCGCGATCACACTGCGGGCCGGATGACGGGTGGCCTACCGCTCAGTACATTCTCAGTAAACCCTCGTTCACTCCTCGGCTGTGCAAGCCGGTAAGGGGATCGCACCTCATGTCTGGAACGAACAGCAGTACCTCGGTGATCGTCGCGGGCGCCCGAACGCCCATGGGACGGTTGCTGGGCTCGCTGAAGTCCTTCTCCGGGGCCGACCTCGGCGGCTTCGCGATCAAGGCCGCCCTCGACCGTGCGGGGATCGGCGGCGACCAGGTGCAGTACGTGATCATGGGCCAGGTGCTCCAGGCCGGGGCAGGGCAGATCCCGGCACGCCAGGCCGCCGTCAAGGCGGGCATCCCGATGAGCGTCCCGGCCCTCACCATCAACAAGGTGTGTCTCTCCGGCCTCGACGCCATCGCCCTCGCGGACCAGCTGATCCGCGCGGGTGAGTTCGACATCGTGGTCGCCGGCGGCCAGGAGTCCATGACGAACGCCCCGCACCTGCTCACGAAGTCCCGCGAGGGCTACAAGTACGGCGCGGTCGAGATGCTCGACGCCATGGCGTACGACGGTCTGACGGACTCCATCGAGGGCATCGCCATGGGCGAGTCCACGGAGAAGCACAACACCCGTCTCGGGATCCAGCGCCCGGCGCAGGACGAGATCGCCGCCCTCTCGCACCAGCGCGCGGCCGCCGCCCAGAAGAACGGCATCTTCGAGGCGGAGATCACACCCGTCGAGATCCCGCAGCGCAAGGGCGAGCCCGTCGTCTTCAGCAAGGACGAGGGTATCCGCGCCGAGACGACCGCCGAGTCGCTCGGCAAGCTGCGCCCCGCCTTCGCCAAGGACGGCACCATCACCGCCGGCACCTCGTCCCAGATCTCGGACGGCGCCGCCGCCGTGGTCGTGATGAGCAAGGCCAAGGCGCTGGAGCTGGGCCTGGAGTGGATCGCGGAGATCGGCGCGCACGGCAACGTGGCGGGCCCGGACAACTCCCTCCAGTCGCAGCCCTCGAACGCGATCCTGCACGCCCTGAAGAAGGAGGGCCTGGAGGTCGAGGACCTCGACCTGATCGAGATCAACGAGGCCTTCGCGGCGGTCGCGGTCCAGTCAATGAAGGACCTCGGGGTGTCCACGGAAAAGGTGAACGTCAACGGCGGTGCCATCGCCCTCGGCCACCCGATCGGCATGTCCGGCGCGCGGGTCGTCCTGCACCTCGCCCTCGAGCTCAAGCGGCGCGGCGGCGGCGTGGGCGCGGCCGCCCTGTGCGGTGGCGGCGGTCAGGGCGACGCGCTGATCGTGCGGGTGGCCAAGGCCTGACCCGCGTTTCGACCGACGACCTCTCGTGAACGGAGCTGTGATGCAGGACGTCTCCTCGCTGGTGACCCAGGCCAGGGAAGGACGGCCGCGGGCCGTGGCCCGGCTGATCTCCCTGGTGGAGGGCGCGGCACCGCAGCTCCGTGAGGTCATGGCCGCGCTGGCCCCGCTGACCGGCAACGCGTACGTGGTGGGCCTCACCGGCTCGCCCGGCGTCGGCAAGTCGACCTCGACGTCGGCGCTGGTGACGGCCTACCGGCGGCAGGGCAAGCGGGTCGGTGTGCTGGCCGTCGACCCGTCCTCGCCGTTCTCCGGGGGCGCGCTCCTCGGCGACCGCGTCCGGATGTCCGACCACGCCTCGGACCCTGGCGTCTACATCCGCTCGATGGCGACGCGCGGCCACCTGGGCGGACTGGCCTGGTCGGCCCCCCAGGCGATCCGCGTCCTGGACGCGGCCGGCTGCGACGTGATCCTGGTGGAGACCGTCGGCGTCGGCCAGTCCGAGGTCGAGATCGCGTCCCAGGCCGACACCTCGGTGGTGCTGCTGGCCCCCGGGATGGGCGACGGCATCCAGGCGGCCAAGGCCGGAATCCTGGAGATCGGCGACGTGTACGTCGTCAACAAGGCCGACCGCGACGGCGCCGACGCCACCGCCCGCGAGCTCAACCACATGCTCGGCCTCGGTGAGTCCCGAGGTCCTGGCGACTGGCGTCCGCCGATCGTCAAGACCGTGGCCGCGCGCGGCGAGGGCATCGACGAGGTCGTCGAGGCCCTGGAGAAGCACCGGGCGTGGATGGAGGAGCACGGCGTGCTGGCCGAGCGCCGGCTCGCCCGGGCCTCCCAGGAGGTCGAGACGATCGCCGTCACCGCGCTGCGCCAACGCATCGGCGACCTCCACGGGGACCGCCGCCTGAGCGCCCTCGCGGAGCGCATCGTGGCAGGCGAACTGGATCCCTACCGGGCCGCGGACTCGCTGGTCGAGGGCCTGACGGAGTCCTGAGCGAGCACACCCCGACGGCGGGTGCGGGACGGCCGGGAGAAACACCTGGCCGACTCCCCGCACCCGCTGTTACGTTGAGCGGCATGTTCCTCCTCTTGGCATAGGGCCCGCCCAGGCTCGCGACGCACGGACGGCATTCCGGCCGCGGCGTCGCGGCACTCCGGCGACCCCTGTCCCGCCTCGCTGTTGAGGAACTCCTTTCATGTCTGCGTCATCCTCGCGGCCGTCCTACGCCGCGCTCTTCCGCATTCCCCATGCCCGCCGCACCTTCGTCGCGGCCATGACCGGCCGTCTGTCGTACGGCGTCGTCCCGCTTGCCATGATGCTCACCACCACCCGGGCCACCGGGTCGTACGCCGTGGCCGGCACGGTCATGGCGCTGTTCGGCGCGATGAGTGTGTTCCTGTCGCCCGCGCGAGCTGCGCTGATCGACCGGCACGGCGCCCGCCGTGCCCTGATCCCCATGGCCTCGCTCTACGCGGGCCTGCTCGCGGCCTTCGCGGCCACGGCCTGGCGCCCCGGCGCACCGGCCGCGGCGCTCGGCGCGCTGGCGGTCGCCGCGGGCGCCTGCACGCCGCCGCTCGGCCCCACGATGCGTGCCGTGTGGGGCGAAGTGGTCCAGGACGAGCGGCTGTTGCAGCGCGCCTACAGCCTGGACGGTGTCGTGGAGGAGATCCTCTTCGTCTCCGGACCGCTGCTCGTCGGCGCGGTCGTCCAGACGGCACCGCCGGCCGCGGCGGTCGCGCTGAGCGCCCTGCTGGTGTGGTCAGGAACCCTGGCGTTCGTCCTCTCCCCGGTCGTGGCGGGCGTCCGTCCGGCCGCGGCGAAGGCGGCGCACGGCGGGCGCCGTTGGCGTGGCGGACGTGCACTCGCCCAGCCCGTCGTCGTCGCGCTCGGCGTCGGACTGTCCCTGGGCGCCGTCGACCTCCTGGTCATGGCGTTCGCCGAGCAACGCCACCACGGCGCGGGCGTGGTGGCCTGGGTGCTCGCCGCACTGTCGCTGGGCAGCGCGCTGGGCGGCCTGCTGAACGGCGCGGTCGACTGGCGGATGTCCCCGGGCGTACGGCTGCCTCTGCTCGCCGCGGGTCTCGGCCTAGCGCTGCTCGCCGCCGCGCTCGCTCCGGGTCTCGTCACCCTGACCCTGGCCATCGTCTGCGCCGGATTCTTCGTCGCCCCGGCCCTGACGACGTCCTACCTGATCGCCGACGCGGCCGCCCCGCCCGGCTTTCGCACCCAGGCCGGCGCCTGGGTCAACACCGCGGTGAACGCCGGGAGTTCCGGCGGCGCCGCCGGTGCGGGCCTGCTGGTGGGCCAGGTGTCCCTGGGCTGGTGCTTCGCGATCTCGGGCGCGGTGGCCCTGGCGGCGGGCATGATCGCGCTGCGGACCACGCCCACGGCGCCCGCACCGGCGGGCGAGGCCGCGACGGCCGAGGCCGAGCCGAGCAGCGTCTGACCGCCGCGGTCACCGGGGCTCCACGCGCGGCTCCCCGCGGGGCGGAGCAGCCCGCGAGGGCGGCACCCACACGTGGGTGCCGCCCTCGCGGATGCCGGTCAGTCGTCGTCCGACCCCCGCTCCGCACCGTCGTCCGACCCCCGCTCCGCACTGTCGTCCGACCCGTGCCCCGCGCCATGGTGCGACGTGTGTCCGGCTCCGTCGTCCGACCCGCGCGCCGTCCGGTCGTCCGACCCGTGCTCCGTCCGGTCGTCCGATCCACGTGCCGTCCGGTCGTCGGACACGTCGTCCGACCCGGCGTCCGATCCGTGGTCCGGTGTGATGCGGCCCGTGCGGAGGTCGATCCGCCACTCCTGCTCGATGCCGTTCGGCGTCAGGGTCTCCACGTCCCAGGCGCGTGTCCCGTCGTCGTCGACGTCGATCGAGGTGACCGTGCCCTTGGCCGCGGCGGCCCGGGCGGCCTCGGCCGCCGAGACGGAGGTGCCCGTGAGCGCGGCCCGTACCCGGGCGGTGTCGTCCTCGTGTTCGGTCCGGGAGCCGAGCACCTTGCCGGTGGTCGGGTCGACCCGGACGTCGTGCCAGGCGCCCGCCGGGTCGATGATCTCGACCTCCCAGATCACGGCGCCGTGCTCGTCGTCGAGTTCGGCGCCGACGGCGGTGCCCGGCGTGTGGGCCAGCGCGCGGGTGACGGCGTCCTCCGCGGTCAGGGCCGTGCGGCCGGCCGCGCCCGTACCCTCGGCCGTGGCCGTGGCCGTGGCCGTGGCCGTACGTTCGGCCGTGGCGTCCCGGGCGTCGTCCGTCCCCGGCTGCACGCTCGACCGTTTCGCCGGTGCCGTCGCGTCGTTCCCCGTGACGGCGAGGGCCGTCGCCGTGCCTCCGGCGATGAGGGTCGCGGCCGCGACCGTGGCGATGACGATGTTGCGCTTCATGGAGAGCCTCCCGGTATCCACTGATTCCCGCTGTTCCGTCCAGGTCGGTCCGCCGGAGCGGTTCGACGGGGACCAATCTGAGGGATGGACGCTGAAGGCAGCCTGAAGAAACCTGAAGCCGTCTTCAGGTTCGGTTTGCGACGCTGTGCTCATGCGCCTGTTGATCGTGGAGGACGAGAAGCGGCTCGCCCTGTCGCTCGCGAGGGGTCTGAGGGCCGAGGGCTACGCCGTGGACGTCGTGCACGACGGGCTCGAAGGACTGCACCGGGCCGCCGAGGGACACCACGACCTCGTCGTTCTCGACATCATGCTGCCCGGCATGAACGGCTACCGCGTCTGCGCCGCGCTCCGTTCCGCCGGACACGACGTCCCGATCCTGATGCTCACCGCCAAGGACGGCGAGTACGACGAGGCCGAGGGACTCGACACGGGCGCCGACGACTATCTGACGAAGCCCTTCTCCTATGTGGTGCTCGTCGCCCGCATCAAGGCGCTGCTGCGGCGGCGCGGGCAGGCCGGTGCCTCGCCCGTGCACGTCCTCGGCCGCATGGAGGTCGACACCGCCGCCCGGCGCGTGCTGCGCGACGGGGACGAAGTCGCGCTCACCACGAAGGAGTTCTCCGTCCTCGAACACCTGGTGCTCCGGGCGGGCGAGGTCGTCTCCAAGGCCGAGATCCTCGAACACGTCTGGGACTTCGCCTACGACGGCGACCCCAACATCGTCGAGGTCTACGTCAGCGCGCTGCGCCGCAAACTCGGCGCCGAGACGATCCGGACCGTGCGCGGGGCCGGCTACCGCCTGGACGCGCGATGAGGCGCCCGTTCGGGTCCGTACGGGCCAAGGCGACCCTCGCCGCCACGGTCGTGGTCGCCGTCGCGCTCGTCGCCGCGGGCGCCGCCGTGCTCCTCTCGCTGCGAGCCGACCTCGTCGACCAGGCGGACGCCCAGGCCGACTCGGCGGCCCGTCACGTGGCCTCGCAGCTGGCCGCGGGCATCGCCTACGGGGACCTGGAGCTCGGCGACGCCGAGGAGCACCCGGTGCAGGTGGCCGAGGAGGAGGGAGGGCTGGTCGCCGCGAGCGAGGACCTGGAGAGCGTGGACGGGACGGGGGTCTCCGCAGTGCGGCCGAGCGCGAGCCGGAGCCCGAGCGCGAGCCCGGCCCCGTCCGTGACCGCCGAGGACGACGACGGCGGGGACGACGACGGGAAGGACGACAACCACGGCAGGCGGAGCGGCCGCGGCAGTGGCAGTGGCAGTGGCAGCGGGGACGACGACGCCGGGCGGGACGACGACGATCCCGCGGTGGGGCAGATCTCCGAGGACGTGCGCAACAGCCAGGGGACCGCCACCGTCGACGGCGACACCGCGGCGTACCGGTTCGCGGCCGTCGAGGTCACCACCCCCCAGGACGTCACCCTCACCGTGCACGCGGGCGCCCCGCTCGCCGCCGAACAGGGAGCCGTCCGGACCGCCCTGACGGCGATGCTGATCGGCCTGCCGCTCCTCCTGGCGACGGTGGCAGGCGTCACCTGGCGGGTGACCCGGCGCGCCCTGCGCCCCGTCGAGGGGATCCGCGGCGAGATGGCCGCCATCACCGCCTCGCAGGACCTCGCGCGGCGCGTGCCCGTTCCCGCCGCGCACGACGAGGTCGCCCGGCTGGCCCGGACCACGAACGAGACGCTGGCCGCGCTGGAGGCCTCGGTGGAGCGGCAGCGCCGGTTCGTCGCCGACGCCTCGCACGAGCTGCGCAGCCCCATCGCCTCGCTGCGGACCCAGCTGGAGGTGGGCGCCGCCCATCCGGAGCTGCTCGACGTGGCGGGCGCGGTCGAGGACACCGTACGGCTGCAACGGCTGGCCGCGGACCTGCTGCTGCTCGCCCGGCTGGACGCGGGGGAGCGGCCGGTGGACGGACGCTTCGACCTGGGCGTCCTCGCGGTGGAGGAGGGCGAACGCCGGGCCGGGGTCGCGGTCGCGGCCGATGACGAGCTGGAGGTGGCCGGGTCCCGGGGGCAGGTGGGGCGGCTGCTGGCCAATCTGCTGGACAACGCGCGCCGGCATGCCCGGGAGCGGGTCGAGGTGCGGGTGCGCGGCGACGGCGCGTGGGCGGTGCTGACCGTCGCCGACGACGGGGACGGGATCCCCGCCGGTCAGCGCGATCGGGTCTTCGAGCGGTTCGTACGGCTCGACGACGCCCGCAGCCGGGACGACGGCGGAGCCGGTCTCGGCCTCGCCATCGCCCGGGATGTCGCCGTACGGCACGGCGGGACGCTCACGGTCGGTGAGGCGCCCGCAGGCGGAGCGCTCTTCGAGCTCCGGCTGCCGCGCCGGACCTTCTGACGGGGGCTACGGCTTGCCGCGCTGCCCCAGCAAGTGCTCGGCGATCGGCCGCAGCGACTTGTGCAGGTCCTCCAGCGCCTCGGGTGACACCAGGTCGATGAAGTGCCTCCGTACGGACGCCACATGATGCGGCGAGACCTTCTTCATCGTCTCCATGCCGTGCTCGGTGAGGACGGCGTACAGCCCTCGCCGGTCGGACTCGCAGTTCTCCCGGCGCACCAGGTCCGCGTTCTCCATGCGCGTGATCTGGTGCGAGAGGCGGCTCTTGGACTGGAGGGTGGCGGACGCGAGGTCGCTCATCCGCATGCGTACGCCCTCCGACTCGGAGAGGTTCACCAGAATCTCGTAGTCGTTCATCGTCAGCCCGAACGGCTGAAGATCCCTTTCGAGCTGGTACGTCAACAGCCTGTTGACCTCCAGGTGGGTGCGCCAGGCGCACTGCTCCGCATCGGTCAGCCAGCGCGTGGCCGTCTCGGTCTCCATGAATGAAGTCTACCTAAAATGTTGAAAGGCGAACTAGTGAGGGTGTGTGTGACTGCGCGCACGCGTTCGATGTCACACTCCGCAGACTACCGCTCACAGCCCGAAGCGACGCTGGAGGTCCCCCAGCTGTCCGGGAAGGCGCGGTGCGCCGGCCTGCTGCCCGTGCTGACCGGGCACCCCTCCCGCGCCGGGCACTCCGGGCTGCTGCGGGACCGCCCCCGTGGCCTGCTCCGCCATCAGGATCTCGGTGGACTGGAGCAGCACCGTGCCCGCCCCCACGAACTCGAACTGGTGCTCCTCCCCGGAAGCCCCTCCGAGGCCCGTCATCGCACGTAGACCGCCCATCACACCGGTCATGTACCCGTGGTCGTAGTGGTGGCACGGGGACGGGCAGTCCGCCCATCCGACCAGGGCCTGCGGGTCCACCCGGATCGGGGGTTCCATGAACACCACCGGACCGTTGGACGCGGCCACGAACTTGCCGGTTCCGATCAGCGTCAGAAAGCCCGGCACGATCGATTGCTTGAGTGCCAGACTTGGCTGAAAAGCGAGCAAGTTGCCGGAGCGAATGGTCAGGTTGCCCTCGTCCAAGTCGTACGAATTCACGTCGAAGGCCCGGTCGGCGAGGAGCATCTTGCCCGAACCCTCCGCCACGACCCAGTCGCTCGCGTGCAGAGGCGAATGGAACGACGTACGGACAAGTCGGTCCAGACGGCCGTGCCCGATGCCGTTGAACTCCATCGACCCGTAGTAGGCGATCATCTTGCCCTTCTGCAGGAACCACTGGCTCCCCTTGAGCTCCACGCAGAAGGTGTAGTTGTTGACGTTGTCGTCGACCGGCAGCGACATCGGATCGTGGATCACCGGGCCGCCCGGGGCTCCGTACCCGCTCACAGCTTCTCCTCCGAGGCCTGGACGTACACCGAACCACTCCCGCTCAGCTCCAGCTGGAACGCCTCGCCCGAACCGCGGCCCACCATGTCGCGCCAGCCCAGCGCCGTGGACAGCTTGTTGCGCACGTCGCCGTGGTGCGCCACATACGCCTGCGGGTCGACGTGCACCGGCCGCTGCGGAGTGATCGGGACCTCGAAGACACCGCCGTGCGCCATGACGGCCACCGCGCCGTGCCCCTTGAGCGTGGTCGTGAAGAGCCCCTGGCCCGTCACCTGACCCCGCACCATGCCCATCACACCGCCCTGCGAGCCCAGGAACATCGTGCCCTGCTGCAGCGTCCCGTCGAACGCCAGCAGCCGGTCCGCCTCGACGTACAAGGTGTCACCGGTGAGGCCGATCACATGGACGTGGTGGCCGCCGTGCCCGAAGAGCACCGTGCCCGCGCCCTCGACGGTCATCAGGGGAGTCGCCTCGTTGGCCAGCCGGCGGCCGATCATCGACATCACACCGCCCTGCCCGCCCTGCATGTTGGGCGTGAACGACACCTCGCCCTTGTACGCGAGCATCGCGCCGCGCTGACTGAACAGCCGCTGGCCCGGCACCACGGTGGCCTCGACCACCTTCGAATTCACCTCGCGGAACGGCATGTCACACATCCCCCGCGATCGTGTTGCGCTCACTGGGCTGGACGTAGACGAGCCCGTCGCCCTCGAAGCGCATCTGGAACGCCTCGCCGCCGCCCTCGCCCATCAGCGTGCGGAACGTCACACCGGACTGCAGCGACTGCCGCACGTTGCCCTGATGCGCGATGTACGCCCCCGGATCGACCGTCAGCGGGTACTGGGAACTGACGCGCAGCACCACCGCGGGCCCGTCCGACATGATCGCCGCCTGGCCGTGGCCCTCGACGGTGGTCGTGAACAGCCCGTTGCCCTGCGAGGCGCCGCGCAGCCCCGTGAACGTCGTGCCCGTGCGCAGACCCGCGTCCGTGGCGAGCAGATTGCTCGACTCCACGTACAGCTTGTCCCCTTGAAGGCCCACCAGATTGATCTCCGAGGCCCGGTCCGCGAACCAGCAGGTGCCGTGCCCCTTCACCTCCATCATCGTCATCTGCTCACCGGTGAGGCGCCGGGTCACCATCCCCCGTATCCCCTCACCGCCTCCGCTCAGCTTCTTGAAGGCCATCTGGCCGTCGTACGCGACCATGGAGCCGTTCTTCGCCTTCACGGCGTCCCCGGTCACGTCGACGGCCAGCACCTTGCTGCCTTGAAGTCGAAACATCGCCACGCTGTGACGGTAGCCGCAGCGCCGGACCGCCGACAGAGCCTCGGGACGGATGTCACCCCTGAGACGACCCCGAGGGGCCCCGGACCCGGGATCGCGCTCTGTGGATGCCACAATGTCCGGGACGCTTGTGCTTGCGTTCACAAAGCAGCGTTCCCCCCGACAGCGAAACTCCCACCGAAGGTGACCCGTGGACATGAAGACCGCCACCGCACTCCGACGCCTCCGCCTGGTCTCGGCCCCCGAAGCCGTCTCCTTCCTGCTGCTGCTCGTCTGCTCGGTGCTGAAGCGGACCACGGAGTTCAACGCCGTGCCCGTGATGGGCGCGATCCACGGTGTCCTCTTCGTCCTGTACGTGATCTTCTGGGCGGACGCCTGGAACCGGGCCCGGTGGAGCGCCGGCACCGGCGTCCTCTACTTCGTCCTCTCCGTCCTGCCCACCGGCGGCTTCTTCGCCGAGCGCAGGCTCAGGCGCGAGGCCGAGGACGCGGTCATCGCCTCCCGCGCCCGCAAGGAAGGGGTCGTGAACGCGTGATCGTCGCGTTCTCCGTGACACCGCTCGGTGTCGGCGAGGACGTGGGGGAGTACGTCGCCGACGCCGTCCGGGTCGTCCGTGAATCGGGCCTGCCCAACCGCACCGACGCGATGTTCACCTCGATCGAGGGCGACTGGGACGAAGTGATGGCCGTCGTCAAGCGGGCCGTCGCCGTCGTCGAGGAACGCGCGCCCCGCGTCTCGGTCGTCCTCAAGGCGGACATCCGCCCCGGCGTGACGGACGGTCTCACCTCCAAGGTGGAGACGGTGGAACGACACCTGTCGTCCTGATCCCCGGGCGCGGAGCCCACACCCTGAACCCCGGTCCCTGGACCGGGGTTTTTTCGTGCCCCGACGGTCGTGGCGGCCGCGCTCACAGTGGTGAGGGCGCCTCGGGTGCGAAAGACCACCCGCCCGCACGCCCCGTGTACCCCTTCGGACGCGCCCCGTTCGACACGTAGGGAAAACTCCACTTATGTGTGGGTACCAGCCAGAACGATCATCTGACACGTTCAACCACTGGAGGGCGATGTGCGGCCCGAGGGCTACGACTACGACACCTACAGCCGACTCGCCGGACCTCTGACCCAGCCTTCGTCCGGTACGGCCTACCAGGTGCAGTACACCAAGCTCCTGTCGCGCGAACCGCACCGAATACGAGCCGTCCTGCTGATGGTCCTCGCGCCCCTTCTCACCGGCGCGCTCCTCGTCTACCTCGTCTGGCCCACGCACTGGGTGGAACGCGAGGGCGGCGAGCGATGGCTGATCACCCTCGACGTCACCATGCTCATAGCCATCGGTCTGATCGAGCTGTTCATGGTCGTCAACGTCATGAGCATCGCCCACGCGACGATGGTCGCGAGCGACCCCGTCCCCGTCGTCCCCGCTCAGGCGACCCGGGTCGCCTTCCTCACCACGTACGTCCCGGGAAAGGAACCCCTCGCCACGGTCCGCGCCACCCTCGAAGGCGCGGTCGGGATCACCCATACCGGCCCCCTCGACGTCTGGCTCCTCGACGAGGGCGACGACGAGCGGGCCAGGGCCCTCTGCGCCGAGCTCGGGGTGCGGCACTTCACCCGGAACGGGGTGCCCGAGTGGAACCGGCCCGAGGGAAGACACAAGGCCCGCACCAAGCACGGCAACTACAACGCGTGGCTCGCCCTGCACGGTCACGCGTACGACTTCCTGGCCTCGGTCGACACCGACCATGTCCCGCTGCCCGGCTTCCTCGAGCGCATGATGGGCTACTTCCGGGACCCCGATGTCGCGTTCGTCGTCGGCCCCCAGGTGTACGGGAACTACGAGAACCGCGTCACCAAGGCCGCGGAGTCCCAGCAGTTCCTCTTCCACGCCCTGATCCAGCGGGCCGGCAACCGCTACCGCGCACCCATGTTCGTCGGCACCAACAACGTCGTGCGCATCGCCGCCCTCAAGCAGGTCGGGGGGCTGTACGACTCCATCACCGAGGACATGGCCACCGGGTTCGAGCTGCATCTGCACCGGAATCCGAGGACGGGCAGGCACTGGCGGTCCGTCTACACACCGGACGTCCTCGCCGTCGGTGAGGGACCGTCCTCCTGGACCGACTTCTTCACCCAGCAGCTGCGCTGGTCGCGCGGCACCTACGAGACCCTGTTCAAGCAGTACTGGAAGGCGCCTTTCACCATGCCTTGCGGCCGGCTGTTCTCGTACACCCTGATGCTCGTCTACTACCCGATGACGGCCGTCAACTGGCTGCTGGGCATCCTCAGCTGCTTCCTGTTCCTCTGGTTCGGGGCCTCCGGCACCCAGGTCACGGCCTCCGTGTGGCTGATGCTCTACAGCGACGCCGCCGCCCTCCAGATCGGCCTGTACCTCTGGAACCGGCGCCACAACGTCTCGCCGCACGAACCCGAGGGATCCGGCGGTCTGGCCGGCATGGCGATGTCGGCCCTGTCGGCCCCCATCTATCTGAAGTCGCTGGGCGCGGCCCTGCTCCGGCGCCCCAGCCGCTTCGTCGTCACCCCCAAGGGCGGCGACGCCAGCCCCGACCGGCTCCAGACCTTCCGCGTCCACCTCGGCTGGGCCGTACTCCTCGCCGTCTCGCTCGGCGCGTCGGTGGTTCTCGGGCACACCCACGCGGCCATGCGGACCTGGGCGCTGCTGGCCATGGGGATCTCCCTCGCACCGGTCGCGGTGTGGGTCCTCACCCTGGTCGAGGAGCGCCGGACCTGGCTGACACGGCGTCCCCCGGCCCGGGTTCCCGACAGCCACGAACCGGCGCCGGCCGCGGGCGGCACCTCCATCACGGTCACCGGCTCCACGACAGGAGGCACCTAGGCCATGGCGTACCGGCCCTCGAAGAAGACGAAGAAGACGGTGCTCGGCATCGCGGGAATCGCCGTCCTCGCGGGACTCAACGCCCCGGCGGCGCTCGACTTCGCGGGCGAGCAGTACTACGAGTACAAGATCTCCCGGCCCGCCTACAAGGCGAAGTACGGCTCCTGGAGCCGGATCGACATCCCCGAGCGGTACCGCACCAACGCGATCCACGCGGCCCTGCTGCACACGGGGAAGGTGCTCATCGTCGCCGGGTCGGGCAACGAACAGAAGAAGTTCGACAAGGGGTCCTTCGACACCGTCCTGTGGGATCCGAGGACGGACACCTTCAAGAAGGTCCCCACCCCGGACGACTTCTTCTGCTCCGGGCACGCCCAGCTTCCCGACGGCAGGATGCTCGTGGCGGGCGGCACCGCCCGCTACGAACGGCTGGACGGCGAGGTCCGTCGGGCCGGCGGCGGCATGCGCGTGAAGAACGAGAACCCCGACAAGGCCGTCGTCCTCAAGAAGGGCACCGTCTTCCGCTCACCCGCCGGTGTCGACTACACCAGCAGGTTCGACGTGACGATCCCCAGGGCCAAGCGGAACCAGATCATCACGTACGACCGGGCCGGTGTCATGCAGCCCTGGACGACCAAGGTCACCGCCGGCGAGGCCCGCGTCTTCGTGGAGGCCGAGGAGGAAGGGCCGCGGTCCGTCACCGACAGGCAGGCCCAGTACGAGATCGTCGGTCTGCGGGGCGAGAACGCCGCCAACACGTACGGCCTCTCCGGGAGGATCACCCTGGAGAAGCAGGACTTCCAGGGCATCAGGGCCGCCTACGAGTTCGACCCGAAGGCCGAGAAGTACATCCCCGTCGACCCGATGGGCAAGGCCCGCTGGTACCCGACCCTCGTCGGACTCGACGACGGGCGGGTCCTCGCCGTCTCCGGCCTCGACGACGTCGGGGTCATCGACCCCGGCGACAACGAGATCTACGACCCGAGGACCAAGAAGTGGAGCCCCGGCCCCCACCGCTACTTCCCCACCTACCCGGCCCTCTTCCTCACCAAGGGCGGCAAGCTCTTCTACCCGGCCTCCAACGCCGGATACGGACCCGCCGACCAGGGCCGCGAGGCGGGCCTGTGGGACCTGAGGACCAACACGTTCGAGAAGGTGCCCGGCCTGCGGGACGCCGACGAGACGGAGACCTCCGCCTCGCTCCTGCTCCCGCCCGCCCAGGACCAGAAGGTGATGATCCTCGGCGGCGGAGGCGTCGGCGAGTCCAAGAAGTCCACCCGGCGCACCGCCGTCGTCGACCTCAAGAAGGACAGCCCGGCCTTCCAGGACGGCCCCGAGCTTCCCCAGGGCACGCGCTATCTGAACAGCGTGATCATGCCGGACGACTCCGTCTTCACGACCAACGGCTCCGAGGACTACCGCGGCCGCGGCGCCAGCAACATCCTCAAGGCACAGTTCTACGACCCCAAGGGCAACGTCTTCCATGAGGCGGCGTCCCCGCGGGTGGGCCGCAACTACCACTCCGAGGCGCTGCTCCTGCCCGACGGCCGTGTGGCCACCTTCGGCTCCGACCCTCTCTTCGACGACCGGCGGAACACCAAACTGGGCCACTTCGAACAGCGCATGGAAATCTTCACCCCGCCCGCCCTGCACAGGAACGGCAAGGACCGCCCGGTGCTGGGCCACGGCCCCGAAGCGCTCGACCGGAGCCACCGGGCGACCTTCGCCACCGATCACCCGGAACGGGTCGCCAAGGCCCGGCTGATGCGCCCCAGCGCCGTCACCCACACCACGGACGTCGAACAGCGGTCGATCGAGCTGGGGCTGACGAAGACCGGGAACTCCGTCACCGTCGACGTGCCGAAGGACCCCACGCTGGTGCCGCCCGGCTGGTACATGCTCTTCGTGACGGACGATCAGGGAACGCCGTCCGAGGCGAAGTGGATCCAGGTCATGTGACGGAGTTGCGCGCCAGCTCCAGGGCGTAGTCCGGCCACCACTGTCCGGCGGCCGGTCCGCCCGCGCAGGCTCCGTCCGACTCGCCCGGCCGCTTGATCCACAGGTAGGCGTCGAGGGCCGGCTCTCCGGTGGCGGTGGTCGGCGGGGTGCCCAGTGCCCGGCCGGGCGGGTTGCACCAGGCGCCCTCCAGCGGGCCGTTGCCGTTGCGGCTGGAGTCGACGACGAAGTGCTTGCCGCCGAGTCGTACGGACAGGCCGAGGCCGTACTCCTTGGTGGTGGTGTCCGTCTGGAAGTTGGAGACGTTGAGGGAGAAGCCGTCGGCGTTCGCGATCCCGGCGCGCTCCAGGGGCTCGACCAGTTTCCCGGCGTCGCGGATCCAGGCCGGGTTCCCGGCGTCCAGATACACCCTGGTGCGCGGCTGGCGCTTCAGCCGGACGATCGCCTCGTTCAGCAACTGTTCACGCTCGGCGTGGTACTCGACCGGCGTGCAGCCGTCCGCGATGTGCGCGATCGCGTCCGGTTCCAGGATCACCAGGGCACGGCTGTCGCCGAGGGCGTCGGCGAACAGGCCGATCCACCGCCGGTAGGCGTCCGCGTCCGCAGCTCCGCCCGCCGAGTGCTGGCCGCAGTCCCGGTGCGGGATGTCGTACGCCACGAACAGCGCCGTGCGCCCTTCCCGGGTCGCGGACGCGGTCGCCGAGCGGACCGCCGGGCCCGGATCGGTCTCGCCGGCCGGCCACAGCGCGACGGGCTGGTCCGCGATCCGCTTCAGCAGAGCGGCGTCCCGGGTGCGGCCCTGCCCCCGCCACAGCTGGATCTGCTGTGCCGCGGGGCCGGTCGGGTCGACCCAGAAGGGGGAGCGTGCGGCGGTTCCCCTCCGCTGCGAGGCGGCGCCGACGGCGGAGGCCTCGTCGACCTCGGGCGCGGGCGAGCAGCCCGCCACGAGCCCGAGCGCCGCGAGTGCCGCGAGGGTGTGGATCAGCCGGGGCATGCTGCTCCCTTGCGCGAAGGTGACGACAGGTCACCAATCGTTGCACAACGGGACATCACGGCGGAGAAGCGGCGTGGCGTGGTGAGCGTCCCCGGGTCAGCCGCCGCCCGAGGCCAGCGCGATCCCGAGCGGCGTCCGCTCGTACAGCAGGTGGTGCCCGTACCGGCGCGAGACGAGCAGGCCCGCGTCGCGCAGGGCGGCGAGATGCGCGGAGACCGACGACGGCGCGAGACGCAGCCGGTGGGCCAGAGCCGTCGTGGTGCCCGGTTCGTCGAGCGCGGTGAGCACGGCGGCCCGGCCGCGCCCGAGCAGACGTACGAGCGCGTCGGGGGTGCGGTCCGTCGGCTCGGCCCACAGGCCGCCGATGCCGCGTGCCGGGTAGACGAGCGTCGGCTGCCAGGGGGGTTCGAAGCCGCTGATCACGTCCGGCCAGGAGAAGACGCTCGGCATCAGGACCAGGCCCTGTCCTGACAGGTGCCGTTCGTGCCGGGCCCCGACCTCGACGGTCAGGGTGTGGGAGCGCCAGCCGAACCGCCCGTCGATCTCCGGCAGCAGTCCGCCGAGGCCGACCTGTGCGAGCCGCCGCGAGTGGAAGGCGATGTCGGCCTCCAGCAGGGCACGCAGCCGGGGCCAGTCGGGTTCGACGAGGGTGTGCCAGGCCAGTTCCAGCAGGTCGGTCAGTTCCCGCACCATGCGCACCGGGTCGGCCAGCAGAGCCCGGCCGCGCGGTGAGGTGAGCGCGCCGGGGGTGTCGGCGAGGGAGCGTGCGCTCTCCTCGCGGGCCACCGCGGGATCGGCCGTGCGCACCGCGGCGATCTCCTCCTCGAAACTCGCCGCCGGGCCGAGCGGAGGCGGGCCGAGCCAGTCGGGGGAATAGCCGCGCTGCGGCATCAGCAGCCAGAGCGGCGCGAGGTCGAGTCCGGCGGCGGCCGCGCGGATGCGGCGCAGCCAATGCGCGTGATAGCCGTACCGGGCGGGCCGGTTGAGTGTGCGCACCGCCTCCTGGGTCTCCCACAGCGGCGACACCGCGAAGCGGCAGTTGAGGAGGTCGTCCTCCCCGAAGTGCAGCAGTGACGGCATGGCACGACCCCAGAAGATTCGGCTGACGCCGAAACTCTACGGGGCACGGAGCGCGTCCGGGCACGCTGTCGCCCATGCCAGAAGCAGAGAAGCAGGGCGCGGCGACGGTGCCCGCGCCGGCGGGCCCCGCGGAGAACGCCCCGAAGAGCACCCCCGGGACGGCCCCGACCGGCTACGGTCCCGTCTTCGCCGTGCCCGAGTTCCGCGCCGTCTTCGCCGCGCACGCGTTCTCGCTGCTCGGACTCGTCGTCAGCGAGATCGCGCTCTCCGTCCTCGTCTACGACCTGACGGGCTCTCCGCTGCTGAGCGCCCTGACGTTCGCGCTCGGCTTTCTGCCCTATCTGATCGGCGGAACCCTGCTCGCGGGCGTCGCGGACCGCTTCCCGGCCCGCCGGGTCCTGGTGGTGTGCGATCTGGTGTGCGCGGGAGGTGTGGCCGTGATGGTGGTGCCGGGCGCACCCATCGCGGTGCTGCTCGCGATGCGGGCCGCGCTCGCCCTGGTCGCTCCGGTCTTCCAGGGGACACGGACGGCGACCCTCGCGGACGTCCTGGGCGACGGGGAACTGTTCGTGCTCGGCCGCTCCCTGCTCCGGATCGTGTCGCAGAGCGCGCTGCTGGCCGGATTCGGCACCGGCGGGCTGCTGCTGACCGTCGTGTCGCCCCGCCACGCGCTCCTCGTCACGGTCTGCACCTTCCTGGTCTCCGCCGTGCTGCTGCGGTTCGGCACCCGGCGGCGGCCCGCGCGGGCGCACCGGGGGCAGGCTCTCGTACGGGACTCCCTCAGCGGCGCCCGTCAGGTGCTCGCCGACCGCAGGGTGCTCGTCCTGCTCCTGCTGTTCTGGGTGCCGCCGATGTTCGCCGTCGCCCCGGAGGCACTGGCGGCGCCGTACGCCGACGGCATCGGGGCCGGTTCGACGGGGCTCGGTCTGCTGATGTGCGCGCTGCCGGTCGGCACGATCGCGGGGGAGCTGTTCGCGGGTTCGCGGCTGCGGCCGGCCACCCGGAACCGGCTCACGCTCCCGCTGGTCTGCGTGACGCTGCTGCCCTACGCCGGCTACGCGCTGCGGCCCGGTCTCGGCTGGTCGCTGGTCCTGCTGGTGCTCGCGGGTGCCGGATCCGCGTACACCCTCGGCCTGGACCAGTGGTTCGTGCGGGCGGTGCCGGACGAACTGCTCGGGCGCGCGATGACGTTGAACACGGCCGGTCTGATGACGGTTCAGGGCCTGGGGATGGCGTTGTCGGGGGTGGTGGCGGAGTTCGCCGGTGTGCGGGCGACGGTCGTGGGCGCGGGCGTGCTGGGAACCGTGGTCTGTGCGGTCCTGGCGGTGGCGGCGCGGCGTACCGAACGGGGGGAGGAGCGGGGCGCGGGGAGAGGCCCGGAAGGTGTCGGGACCGGGCCGGCCGAGGGGGTCCTGATCCCGGCCGTCGCGGGGGCGGATACCGAAACGCGAGACGGGGCTGACCACGATGTGACCGGCCGGTAAGGTCTTTGGCGTGCCGAAGCCGCTCAGTCTTGCCTTCGATCCCATCGCCCGCGCCGACGAACACTGGAAGCAACGCTGGGGTTCCGTGCCGTCCATGGCCGCGATCACCTCGATCATGCGCGCCCACCAGATCCTGCTGGCCGAGGTGGACGCGGTCGTCAAGCCGTACGGACTGACCTTCGCGCGCTACGAGGCCCTGGTGCTCCTCACCTTCTCCAAGGCGGGCGAGCTGCCGATGTCCAAGATCGGCGAGCGGCTCATGGTGCATCCGACGTCGGTCACCAACACGGTGGACCGGCTGGTGCTGTCAGGACTCGTCGACAAGCGCCCCAACCCCAACGACGGGCGGGGCACCCTCGCCTCCATCACGGACAAGGGCCGCGAGGTCTGCGACGCGGCCACCCGCGACCTGATGGCGATGGACTTCGGACTCGGGGCCTACGACGCCGAGGAGTGCGGGGAGATCTTCGCGATGCTGCGGCCGCTGCGGGTCGCCGCGCACGACTTCGACGGCGAGTAGTCCGACGCCCGGCGGGGTGACGCGGGCCGGGGCGGGCGGCGAGGCGTGGGGGCGCGCGAAGATCGCGCAAATGGGGTCGTTACCCTCGTAGCCATGAAGAAGAGCGTGCTGACCCGCTACCGCGTCATGGCCTACGTCACCGGTGTGCTGCTGGTCCTGCTGTGCCTCGGCATGATCGCCAAGTACGGCCTGGGCGTCGACGGCGCCGCGGACTTCACTCGTGTCGTCGCCATCGCGCACGGCTGGCTGTACGTCCTCTACCTGGTCTTCGCCTTCGACCTGGGTTCCAAGGCGAAGTGGCCGGTCGGCAAGCAGCTCTGGGTGCTGCTGGCGGGCACGATCCCCACGGCCGCCTTCTTCGTGGAGCGGCGCATCAGCCACGAGCTGGAGTCCGAGGTAGCGGAGGGCACTCCCGCGGTCGCCAAGGCCTGAACCAAACCGCCGTACGGCATCGTACGGCGGTTTGCCATCGACATTTACTAGGACGTCCTAGTAAATTCGAGGGTATGGACGCTCACGCCATCGAGGAAGGCCGCCGACGCTGGCAGGCCCGCTATGACGCTTCGCGCAAGCGCGAGGCCGACTTCACCACGCTCTCCGGTGATCCCGTGGAGCCGGTGTACGGTCCCCGCCCCGGGGACAACTACGAGGGCTTCGAGCAGATCGGCTGGCCCGGCGAGTACCCCTACACGCGCGGGCTCTACGCCACCGGCTACCGAGGGCGTACGTGGACCATCCGGCAGTTCGCCGGATTCGGCAACGCCGAGCAGACCAACGAGCGCTACAAGAAGATCCTCGCCAACGGCGGCGGGGGCCTCTCCGTGGCCTTCGACATGCCCACGCTGATGGGCCGCGACTCGGACGACGCCCGTTCGCTCGGCGAGGTCGGGCACTGCGGTGTCGCGATCGACTCGGCCGCCGACATGGAGGTCCTCTTCCAGGACATCCCGCTCGGTGACGTCACGACGTCGATGACGATCAGCGGGCCCGCGGTGCCGGTCTTCTGCATGTACCTGGTCGCCGCCGAGCGCCAGGGCATCGACCCCGCCGTGCTGAACGGCACGCTCCAGACCGACATCTTCAAGGAGTACATCGCCCAGAAGGAGTGGCTCTTCCAGCCGGAGCCGCACCTGCGCCTCATCGGCGACCTGATGGAGCACTGCGCCGAGAAGATCCCCGCGTACAAGCCGCTGTCCGTCTCCGGCTACCACATCCGCGAGGCGGGCTCCACGGCCGCGCAGGAGCTCGCCTACACACTGGCCGACGGCTTCGGCTACGTGGAACTGGGACTCTCCCGCGGGCTCGACGTGAACGTCTTCGCCCCCGGTCTCTCCTTCTTCTTCGACGCGCACGTCGACTTCTTCGAGGAGATCGCCAAGTTCCGCGCGGCCCGCCGGATCTGGGCCCGCTGGATGCGGGACGTGTACGGCGCCACCTCCGAGAAGGCGCAGTGGCTGCGCTTCCACACGCAGACCGCCGGCGTCTCGCTGACGGCCCAGCAGCCGTACAACAACGTCGTGCGTACCGCCGTGGAGGCGCTCGCGGCGGTCCTCGGCGGCACGAACTCGCTGCACACCAACGCGCTGGACGAGACGCTCGCCCTGCCGTCCGAGCAGGCCGCCGAGATCGCCCTGCGGACGCAGCAGGTGCTCATGGAGGAGACCGGCGTCGCCAACGTCGCCGACCCGCTGGGCGGTTCCTGGTACGTCGAGCAGCTCACGGACCGGATCGAGGCCGACGCGGAGAAGATCTTCGAGCAGATCAAGGAGCGCGGACTGCGGGCGCACCCCGACGGGCAGCACCCCATCGGTCCCATCACCTCCGGCATCCTGCGCGGGATCGAGGACGGGTGGTTCACCGGGGAGATCGCCGAGTCGGCTTTCCAGTACCAGCGGTCGGTGGAGAAGGGCGACAAGCGGGTCGTCGGCGTCAACGTCCACCACGGGTCCGTGACCGGCGACCTGGAGATCCTCCGGGTCAGCCACGAGGTGGAGCGCGAGCAGGTGCGGGAGCTGTCCTCGCGCAAGGAGGGCCGCGACGAGGCCGCGGTGCGCGGCGCGCTGGACGCCATGCTCGCCGCCGCGCGCGACGGCTCCAACATGATCGCCCCCATGCTGGAGGCGGTTCGCGCCGAGGCGACGCTGGGTGAGATCTGCGGTGTCCTCCGGGACGAGTGGGGGGTGTACACGGAGCCCGCGGGCTTCTGAGAAACGCCTCCCTCACGCTCCCGGGGCCCTGCGGAGCCCGTGCCGGTGCTCACGGTGACTCCGGTGGCCCAGGGGCCGGGCTCCGACGACTCCAGCAGCCCTGTTGGCTCCGGGAGCCCTGGGGAGCCCCGTAGCCCCTGTCCGTCCCGCGTCCGGGGCCTGCCCCGGACACGGCCCCTCGAACGCCCGGGGCCGGCACCCTCGCGGGCGGCGGGGGCCGGACGCGTCGAGCCCCCGGCCGGCTCCCGGCATGCGCTCCGGACGGGCCCCGGCCGTTTCTCCGGTCGGGCCCAGCCATGGCACCGGCCGGCTCCCGGCCGTGGCTTCGTTCAGCCCTCGGCGGTCGCTCCGGTCAGGCCGAAGAGCAGGATCCGGGTGAACGAGCGCACCCACTCCTCGTCCGCGGGTTCCGCGCTGACCAGGGTGCGATGGACGACGGCTCCGGCGACCACGTCGAAGATCAGGTCGGCGGTGCGGGCGGCGGCGGCAGGGTCGGCCTCCGGAGGGAGTTCGCCCCGGGCCTGGGCGCGGGCACGGCCCTCCATGACCAGGCGCTTCTGGCGGTCGACGATGGATGTGCGGATGCGTTCGCGCAGCGGTTCGTCGCGGGTGGACTCCGCCACCACGGCCATCAGCGCCGTCTTCGCCTCCGGGCGGTCCAGGATCGCCGCGAACTGGAGCACCACACCCTCGATGTCGGCGGCCAGACTGCCCCGGTCGGGGAGTTCCAGCTCGTCGAAGAGGACGGCCACCGCGTCGACGACGAGCTCGTTCTTGCCCGCCCAGCGGCGGTAGAGGGTCGTTTTGGCCACCCCGGCGAGGGTTGCCACGTACCCCAACGTCAGCTTGGACCAGCCCAGTTCGACCAGCGCGGCGCGTGTCGCCTCCAGGATCGCGGCGTCCGCGGCGGCGCTGCGGGGGCGGCCCGTGCGGGCGGCCGAGGAGCGACATTGCATGTCAGTGACCATATCTGGCCTCTTCACCGTCGATATCCGGCGGTTCTGTGAAGCCGTGAGGGAGATCACCGGAAGACGGCACACGGGCAGGTCTCCGTCCAGTTACGCTACGACTCGTAGCGAAAGCTCGACCGCGGCGACAACCGCACAGGCGCCAGGTGGGGACCCGGCGCCGAACAGGCCTGACAGGGCTTGGCTTTCACAACGCTTTTCACACGTGCGCGAGGAAGGGGGAGGATGTACTCATGCAGCCACGGAACATGTCCATGAGCGGAGTCGTCGACCTCGCCGCGGTGAAGGCGGCCCAGGAGGCCAAGTCGAAGGCGGAGCAGGCGCGCGCCGACTCGGCCAGGCAGGGCGGCGGAGGCGGGGCCGTGACTCCCGCGAGCCTTGTCATCGACGTCGACGAGGCGGGATTCGAGCAGGATGTCCTGCAGCGCTCCACCGAGGTGCCGGTCGTCATCGACTTCTGGGCCGAGTGGTGCGAGCCCTGCAAGCAGCTGAGCCCGGTCCTGGAGCGACTGGCCGTCGAGTACAACGGGCGCTTCTTGCTCGCCAAGATCGACGTCGACGCCAATCAGATGCTGATGCAGCAGTTCGGGGTCCAGGGGATTCCGGCCGTTTTCGCGGTGGTGGCCGGTCAGGCCCTGCCGCTCTTCCAGGGGGCCGCCGCCGAGGCGCAGATCCGCGAGACCCTCGACCAGCTCGTCCAGGTCGCCGAGCAGCGCTTCGGCCTGACCGGGCTGACGGTCGACGCGGAGACCGAGCCGGGCGGGACCCCCGAGCCCGAGATGCCGGCCGGACCGTACGACGCGCTGCTGGAGGCCGCCGTACAGGCGCTGGACGCGGGCGACTTCGGCGGTGCCGTCCAGGCGTACAAGAACGTGCTCAGTGACGATCCGGGCAACACCGAGGCCAAACTGGGTCTTGCCCAGGCCGAGTTGCTCCAGCGAGTGCAGGGCCTCGATCCGCAGCAGGTGCGCAAGGACGCCGCCGAGAAGCCCGGCGACGTGCGGGCGCAGATCGCGGGAGCCGACCTGGACCTGGTCGGAGGCCATGTCGAGGACGCCTTCGGGCGGCTCATCGACACCGTGCGGCGCACGGTGGGCGACGACCGGGACGCCGTACGGCTCCGGCTGTTGGAGCTTTTCGAGGTGGTCGGGGCCGACGACCCGCGCGTGATCGCGGCGCGCCGGGCGCTGGCCAGGGCCCTGTTCTGACCAGTCCTTAAACGCCAGGGCCTGTGATGCCCAGGTGAAAGATTGGCCGACAGAGGGGCAAGTGGCCGCGCTTTACCAAAACTTGGTAAACGCGGCCGCTGTTACTCGTAGTAAGTCGAGGGCGTTGAACTGTCTGGTTCCGTCCATCAATAAACCGTTGTGTCACCCCGGGTGGCACCACCCTGCGTCGCCACCCGATACCGACGGGTCGTTGTTCGGTTATCCCGCCGTTACTAGCCAGTAACGAACCCCCTTGTGCGCGCGGCGAGAATGCACCACGATCGGCGACGCTCGGTCCATTACCGCACCCCGACAGCCAATCGGGTCGGCGGACTTTCTGGGTCCCCACCGAGTAGGACCGACGGCAGTGCGGTCGGTTCTTGGGCAGGGGGGTCTTTGCCGTCCGGCAGAGCCTGTCCAGCAGGTTGTGCGTGATGTGTGTCAGGCGCGACCAGTGGTTGTCGCTCGGGGGTGATCGCCGGTGATTCAGGTGCAATCGCACTTTTGGGTACGGGCGCTCTCCTTCCCGAGGACGTAGCACTTCTCCCATCCCTGCCCGGCTGAGCCGCCGAAACGTGGCAGTCAGGGTCAGGAGATGTACGTCCGAGAAGGAGGAAATATGGAGTCCCAGGTGCGTGGCGGAACCAGATGGAAGCGGTTCGCGGTCGTAATGGTGCCCAGCGTGGCCGCCACGGCAGCGATAGGTGTCGCCCTCGCGCAGGGCGCTCTGGCCGCGTCGTTCAGCGTCTCGGGTCAGTCGTTCAAGGTGTCGGCGGACAAGCTCGACGGTACTGGCTTCTCCCAGTACGGGGCGATCGACACCGGTTACACCCTCAAGGGTGAGAAGACGGCTCACCCCGTCGCGGTCTCGGCGTTCAAGAACGCCAAGATCACCAACATGTGTCAGTCGGTCGTCACCCCGGACGTCCCGTTCTTCGGTTCCGTCAGCCTCGTGCTGAAGGCCGGCGGCAACGGTACGCCGGTCGAGGCCGACAACCTGTACATCGACGTCGAGGACCTCGAGGCCAACGCGACGTTCCGTGGCATCGACATCGGTGTCGCCGCCAAGGACTCGACCAAGGGTCCGGGCATGAAGGGTGGCGGCGAGCAGGCCAACCCGTACGGGTTCGCCCAGCAGGCCGAGTCGGCCACGCTGACCGACGTGAAGCAGACGGCGTGGGCGACCACCGCCGGCACGTTCAAGCTCAGCGGTCTGAAGATGTCGGTCAAGGCCGGCGTCAAGGAGTGCTACTAAGCACCCCTGGGGCGGGCGAGGAGGCTGAGGCCGCTTCGCCCGCCCCGCTCCGCACGTCGTACGCGGAGCACTCAAGACGTACTTCTCACAGCAAAGCCGTTCCAGGGAGCTGTTTCCATGAGCGCCGAGACTCCTGCCGCGCCCGGCCAGAACGATGAGCACTACCTTCAGGTGTTCCGGCGGAACTTCCGCAACTGGAGGAGCGACCGCCCGTTCTGGGCCGGTCTGTTCATCGTGTTCGGCGGTTTTCCGATCGCCTACTTCCCGTACGCGAACCTTCAGCTCGGCCACCTGACGCTGGCGATGTCCACCACCGCCGGCGCCGGTTCCCTGATCATCGGCGTACTTCTCATCGTCCTCGGGATCAGCCTCTGGTTCCAGAAGCACGTACGGACGTTCGCGGGTGTCGCGGCGATCCTCCTCGCTCTGGTGTCCCTCCCGGTGTCCAACCTGGGCGGCTTCCTCATCGGCTTCCTGTTCGCCTTGATCGGCGGAGCCATGGCGGTCTCCTGGGTTCCGGGCGAGCCCGCTGAGGAGCTCACCGCGCCGGAGTCCCTCGCCAAGGAAGACGAGCCGGACGACCCGGCGGCCGAGCCCGTCGAGTTCGGCAAGCCGGCGGACGCTGTGGGCGACCCGAACGATCTGTCAGGAACGAGCCCGAGCAACGGGGCGAACGGGAGGCACAGTGCCGGCTGACGAGGTGATCCACGGGACTGATGTGGACGAGTCCCGTGTGAGAACCGGGCCGCGACACGCGGCCCCCAGGAAGCCGCTGTTCACCAGGTTCCAGATGCCCGCCGGCAAGGTGATAGCCATAGCGGCGATGCCGACGGCGGTGCTCATGGGAATGGGCCTCACCCCGACGCTCGCCCAGGCCGAGGACCACTCCACGTCCAGGAGTCTCACGGCCGACGAGTACCAGGCGTGCGTCGAGGCCGTGACCGGCTCCGAGGACGGCAAGGACGCGTCGGACACGGCGTCGCCCTCCCCCTCGGCGAGCGCGAGCGAGTCGTCCGACGAGGCCACACCGACCCCCTCCGCGTCGTCGGGCTCCACGGAGCCGGGCAAGGACTCTTCGTCGGATTCAGGTTCCGACGACGAGGCCGAGCCCACCCCCTCCGCGTCGTCCTCCTCCGCGAGCACGTCGGACAAGGCGGCGGAGAGCGCGGCCACACCGACCCCCTCGGCGTCGGAGAGCAGCAAGAACCCGCTCGACCCGCTGGGCGTCGGCGACGCCATCAAGGACATCCTCACGCCCGACGAGACGGCGAGCTCCACACCCACGCCGTCCGCCTCGGCGAGCGCGAGCGAGGACACGACCGCGTCCGACGGCAAGAACGCCTCGGACACCGTCAAGGACACGACCGACAAGGCCGTCGACACCGTCGAGAAGACCGTCAAGGACACCACCGACGCGGCCTCGAAGGCGGCCTCGGACACCACCGAGACGGTGAAGAAGGCTGAGGACGCGGTCACCGCCACGCCCAGCCCCTCCGCGAGTGCCACCACGGACGCCTCGGACTGCCCGGTCGCCACCGACGACGAGGGCGGCGTCGACAACCCGGTCACCCTGCCCGACGACCCCTGGTACCTCAACGCCAGCTCCCTGCTCCTCAAGGGCGCCGACTACCAGGGCATCGTCAAGGTGAGGACGGCCAACGGCAGCGTCAAGAAGGTCCTCAAGTACGTCATATCCGACGGCACCGACATCGGGGACCTGCACCAGACGGTGGACGACAAGCAGGCCGGCAAGACCTACCACGTGCAGGCCGCCAAGGGCTCGACGTCCACCATCCGTGACGGCAAGACGATCATGTACACGGAGAGCATCTCCGGGAACCTGCTCGGGCTCATCCCGATCACGTTCGACCCGGACAACCCTCCGCCGCTCAACATCCCGCTGATCTACTTCACCAAGGTGAAGGTCGTTCAGGCCGGTCAGTTCGGCGGCACCCTGACCGTCCCCGGACTGCACCAGTACACGACCGGCTGAGTCGTCCAGAGCCCGTCCGGGAGCCGCACAAACGCTGAGGGCGCCCCCTGTTCGCAGGGGGCGCCCTCAGCGGCGTACAGCGGGCCGGGATCAGGCCTGGCCGGCCTCGCCCAGGTGGTGCACCCGGACCATGTTGGTGGTGCCGGGGACGCCGGGGGGCGAACCGGCGGTCATCACGACGACGTCGCCCTCGTTGAACCGCTTGAGCTTCTGCAGCTCGTGGTCGACCAGTTCGACCATCTCGTCGGTGCTGTTCACGAACGGCACGACGTGCGACTCGACGCCCCAGCTCAGCGTCAGCTGGTTGCGGGTGCCCTCGTCCGTGGTGAAGGCCAGGATCGGCTGCGAGGCGCGGTAGCGGGAGAGCCGGCGGGCGGTGTCACCGGACTTGGTGAAGGCCACCAGACCCTTGCCGCCGAGGAAGTCGGCGATCTCGCATGCGGCGCGGGCGACCGAACCGCCCTGCGTGCGCGGCTTCTTGCCCGGGACCAGCGGCTGCAGGCCCTTGGAGAGGAGTTCCTCCTCGGCCGCGACGACGATCTTCGACATCGTCTTCACGGTCTCGATCGGGTACGCGCCCACGCTGGACTCGGCCGACAGCATGACCGCGTCCGCGCCGTCCAGGATCGCGTTGGCCACGTCGGAGGCCTCGGCGCGCGTCGGGCGGGAGTTGGTGATCATCGACTCCATCATCTGGGTCGCGACGATCACCGGCTTGGCGTTGCGGCGGCACAGTTCCACGAGGCGCTTCTGCACCATCGGGACCCGCTCCAGCGGGTACTCGACGGCGAGGTCGCCACGGGCCACCATGACGGCGTCGAACGCCGCGACGACGCCCTCCATGTTGTCGACCGCCTGCGGCTTCTCCACCTTGGCGATGACGGGGACGCGGCGGCCCTCCTCGTCCATCACCTTGTGGACGTCGTTCACGTCGTTGGCGTCGCGCACGAAGGACAGCGCCACCATGTCGCAGCCCATCCGCAGGGCGAAGCGCAGGTCCTCGACGTCCTTCTCCGACAGCGCCGGCACGTTGACGGCCGCGCCGGGCAGGTTGATGCCCTTGTGGTCGGAGATCACGCCGCCCTCGATGACGACCGTCTTGACCCGGGGGCCGTCGATCTCGACGACGCGCAGCTCGACGTTGCCGTCGTTGATGAGGATCTGGTCGCCCTTGGAGACGTCGCCGGGCAGACCCTTGTAGGTCGTGCCGCAGATGTGCTTGTCACCCGGCACGTCCTCGGCCGTGATGACGAACTCGTCGCCACGCTCCAGCTCGACGGGGCCTTCGGCGAAGGTCTCCAGGCGGATCTTCGGGCCCTGCAGGTCGGCGAGCACACCGATGGCGACACCGGTCTCGGCCGAGGCGGCCCGGACACGGTCGTAGCGGCCCTGGTGCTCGGCGTGGGAACCGTGGCTGAAATTGAAGCGAGCCACATTCATGCCGGCCTGGATCAGGGCGACCAGCTTCTCGTGGGAGTCGACCGCGGGGCCGAGAGTACAGACGATTTTCGAACGGCGCATGGGGCGATCCTATCGGTTTGTTTCGCTACGGAATATTCCGTCTGGTGGAAGATACAAATGGGCGGGCGGCCGCTCAGGCGTGGCTCTCCGGCCCGCTCAGGCAGTGCCCTTTCCGACCAGCGCATACGTCTGTGTGGCGATCTCCAGTTCCTCGTCCGTCGGCACCACGGCGACCGCGACCCGCGCGTACGGCGGTGAGATGAGCCGGGGCTCACCGCCGCGCACGGCGTTCAGGTCGCCGTCGACCGCGAGCCCCAGTTCCTCCAGGCCCGCGATCGCGGCCTCGCGCACCGGGGCGGCGTTCTCGCCCACCCCGGCGGTGAAGGCGACGGCGTCCACCCGGCCGAGGACCGCGTAGTAGGCGCCGATGTACTTCTTCAGGCGGTGGATGTAGATGTCGAAGGCGAGCCGGGCCCGCTCGTCGCCCTCGTCGACACGGCGGCGGATCTCCCGCATGTCGTTGTCGCCGCACAGACCGATCAGACCGCTCTTCTTGTTGAGCAGAGTGTCGATCTCGTCCGTGGACATCTTGCCGACGCGCTCCAGATGGAAGATGACGGCCGGATCCACGTCGCCGGAGCGCGTGCCCATCACCAGCCCCTCCAGGGGCGTGAGCCCCATCGAGGTGTCCACGCACCGCCCGCCCCTGACCGCCGACGCCGAGGCCCCGTTGCCCAGGTGCAGGACGATGACGTTGACCTCCTCGGGCGCCTTGCCGAGGAGCTCGGCGGTCGCGCGGGAGACATAGGCGTGCGAGGTGCCGTGGAAGCCGTACCGGCGGATGCGGTGCTCGTCGGCGGTCGCCACGTCGATCGCGTAGCGCGCGGCCGACTCCGGCATCGTCGTGTGGAACGCGGTGTCGAAGATCGCCACCTGGGGGAGGTCGGGGCGCAGCATCATCGCGGTGCGGATGCCGGTGAGGTTCGCCGGGTTGTGCAGCGGAGCCACCGGGATCAGTCGCTCGATCTCCGCGAGGACCGTCTCGTCGATGACCGTCGGTTCGGTGAAGGTCCGTCCGCCGTGCACCACCCGGTGGCCGATCGCGGCCAGTTCGGGGGAGTCCAGGCCGAGTCCGTCCACCGCCAGCTCCTCCGCCATCGCCTTCAGGGCGGCGTCGTGGTCGGCGAACGTGTCGGCCCTCTCGCGGGTCTCACCTGTCGCCGGCGTGGTGTGCCGCAGCAGGGAGGTTCCCTCACCGATGCGCTCCACCAGGCCGACGGCGAGCCGCGCGCCGTCACGCATGTCGAGCAGCTGGTACTTCACCGACGACGAGCCGGAGTTGAGGACGAGGACCCGCGCGGCCGACGGGGAGGCGGGCTCCTCGGACACGGCGGCGGAGGGGGACGGGTGGGCGCTCACTGCTGGGAAGCCTTCTGGTCGGGGGTCTGGGACTGGATCGCCGTGATGGCGACCGTGTTGACGATGTCCTGGACGAGCGCGCCGCGGGACAGGTCGTTGACGGGCTTGCGCAGACCCTGGAGCACCGGGCCGACGGCGATCGCGCCGGCCGAGCGCTGCACGGCCTTGTAGGTGTTGTTGCCGGTGTTGAGGTCGGGGAAGATCAGCACGGACGCCTGCCCGGCGACCTCCGACTCCGGCAGCTTGGTCGCCGCGACCGACGGCTCGACGGCGGCGTCGTACTGGATCGGCCCCTCGATACTCAGGTCACCGCGGCGCAGCCGCACCAGCTCGGTCGCCTCGCGCACCTTGTCGACGTCGGCGCCCGAACCCGAGGTGCCCGTGGAGTACGACAGCATCGCGATCCGCGGCTCCACGCCGAACTGCTCCGCGGTGGCGGCCGACTGGATGGCGATGTCGCAGAGCTGCTCGGCGTTCGGGTCGGGATTCACCGCGCAGTCGCCGTAGACCAGGACCTTGTCGGCCAGGCACATGAAGAAGACGGACGAGACGATCTTCGAATCCGGCCGGGTCTTGATGATCTCGAACGCGGGCCGGATGGTCGCGGCCGTCGAGTGCACGGCCCCCGACACCATGCCGTCGGCGAGGCCCTCCTGGACCATGAGCGTCCCGAAGTAGTTGACGTCCGCGACGACGTCGTAGGCCAGCTCGACCGTGACTCCCTTGTGGGCGCGCAGCTGGGCGTACTTCTCGGCGAAGGAGTCCCGCAGCGGGGAGGTCTGCGGGTCGACGATCTGGGTGGCGCTGATGTCGATGCCCAGGTCGGCGGCCTTCTTGCGGATCTGGTCGACCGGGCCGAGCAGGGTCAGATCGCAGACACCCCGGCGCAGCAGCACCTCGGCGGCGTGCAGGACGCGCTCCTCGGTGCCCTCGGGCAGCACGACGCGGCGCCTGTCGGAGCGGGCCTGCTCCAGCAGCTTGTGCTCGAACATCATCGGGGTGAGCCGGTCGCTGCTGGGCGCGGAGACCCGCTTGAGCAGGTCGGTGGTGTCCACGTACCGCTCGAAGAGGCCGAGCGCGGTCTCCGCCTTGCGGGGCGTGGCCGCGTTCAGTTTGCCCTCCAGGGCGAACAGCGCGGTCGCGGTGGGGAAGGAGTTCCCGGCCACCGAGACGACCGGGGTGCCGGGCGCGAGGCGGGCCGCCAGCGTCAGGATCTCGCTGCTGGGCCGCTCGTCCAGGGTGAGCACGATGCCGGCTATGGGCGGGGTGCCGGCGCTGTGCGCGGCGAGCGTGCCGATCACCAGGTCGGCGCGGTCCCCCGGGGTGACCACGAGACATCCCGGGGTCAGCGCCTGCAGGAAGTTCGGCAGCATCGCGCCGCCGAAGACGAAGTCGAGCGCGTCGCGGGCGAGCCCCGCGTCGTCGCCGAGGAGAACCTTGCCGCCGAGCGCGTGGGTGATCTGCGCGACGGTGGGAGCGGAGAGCGCGGGCTCGTCCGGAAGGACGTAACAGGGCACCGGAAGACGGGAGTCGAGCCGTTCCAGGATCTCCGTCCGGTCCTCCGGGGCCACCCGGTTCACCACCATCGCGAGGACGTCGCACCCCAGCCCGTCGTACGCGCGGTAGGCGTTGCGCGTCTCGGCGCGCACCGACTCGGCGGTCTGGCCCCGGCCGCCGACGACCGGGATCACGGACGCGGCGAACTCGTTCGCCAGGCGGGCGTTGAGCGCCAGCTCGTCGGGGACCTGGGTGGCGGAGAAGTCGGTGCCGAGGACGAGGACGACGTCGTAGTCGCGGGCGACCAGGTGGAACCGGTCGACGAGCGTGGAAACCAGCTCGTCGGTGCCCTGCTCGGCCTGGAGCGCGGACGCCTCGTGGTAGTCCATGCCGTACACCGTCGCCGGGTCCTGCGCGAGCCGGTAGCGGGCCCGCAGCAGCTCGAAGAGCCGGTCCGGACCGTCGTGCACGAGCGGACGGAACACCCCCACCCGGTCGACCTGGCGGGTCAGCAGCTCCATGACCCCCAGCTCGACGACCTGGCGGCCGTCACCTCGGTCGATCCCGGTCACGTACACGCTGCGCGTCACGCGTGCTCTCCATCCGTCTCGTCGCCAGGCGGTTTTCTGGGCTCGGAAAAGGGCCCACCAACGTGAGCAGAACCCTCTTGACAATACCTCCGGCGCTGGCTAGGACGCCCGCCAGGGCAAACGTCCTGGTCGGGCGGGACCGGCGTTCCGGCCCGCCCGGCGGACGCCCGGCGGAGGGAATCGGCGGGGCACCTCGGGCCATGAAACAATCGAACCGGCTCACACGAATCAGCAGGGAGCAGGAGACACAGCACGATGCGCATCGGAGTTCTCACCGCAGGCGGCGACTGCCCTGGCCTGAACGCAGTGATCCGGTCGGTCGTGCACCGAGCGGTCACCAACTTCGGGGACGAGGTCATCGGCTTCGAGGACGGCTACGCCGGGCTCCTCGACGGCCACTACCGCAGCCTCGACCTCAACGCGGTCAGCGGCATCCTCGCCCGCGGCGGCACCATCCTCGGCTCCTCCCGGTTGCAGCGCGACCGGCTCCGCGAGGCCTGCGACAACGCTCAGGACATGGCCCGCGAGTTCGGCATCGACGTGCTGATCCCGATCGGTGGCGAGGGCACGCTCACGGCGGCGCGGATGCTGTCGGACGCGGGCCTGCCCGTGGTCGGCGTGCCGAAGACGATCGACAACGACATCTCCGCGACGGACCGCACCTTCGGCTTCGACACCGCCGTCGGCGTCGCCGCGGAAGCCATGGACCGTCTGAAGACGACGGCCGAGTCGCACCAGCGTGTGATGGTCGTCGAGGTCATGGGCCGGCACGCCGGCTGGATCGCCCTTGAGTCCGGCATGGCGGCCGGCGCCCACGGCATCTGCCTGCCCGAGCGGCCCTTCGACCCGTCCGACCTCGTCGCGATGGTCGAGGAGCGCTTCGCGCGCGGCAAGCGGTTCGCCGTCATCTGCGTCGCCGAGGGCGCCCACCCCGCCGAGGGCACCATGGACTACGGCCACGGCGCGATCGACCAGTTCGGCCACGAGCGCTTCCAGGGCATCGGCACCGCCCTCGCGTACGAGCTGGAGCGACGCCTCGGCAAGGAGGCCAAGCCGGTCATCCTCGGCCACGTCCAGCGCGGCGGCACGCCGACCGCGTACGACCGCGTCCTCGCCACCCGCTTCGGCTGGCACGCCGTCGAGGCCGCGCACCGCGGCGACTTCGGCAGGATGACCGCGCTGCGCGGCACGGACATCGAGATGGTGCCGCTCGCGGACGCGACCACCGAGCTGAAGACGGTGCCGAAGGACCGGATGGACGAGGCGGAGTCGGTCTTCTAGTCCCCGAGGGGGACGGATGGACGAGGCGGAGTCGGTCTTCTGGTCCCCGCGGGGGCGAGGGTCCGGCCGGACGCCCTGCGCGGTGCCCGCCCACCCCTCAACCAGGAGTGGTCACCCTCAAACAATAAAGACTTAAGGGGTAAAACAAAGTGGCAGCGGAGATCGTC